>JBFWWA010000236.1:0-7293 GCA_050246455.1 Planctomycetaceae bacterium | reverse complement strand
CGGATGCGTGGAAGGGGGACGTCCCGAAATTCGCGGCCGATCAACTTCCCCGCACGATCAAGAAACTCAATGCCCGGATGCCGATCAAACTCTTTCTCAGCGGCGACAGTATTTCCGAGGGCTACAACGCCACGAAGTTCACGAAGGCCGAGCCTGGCTGCCCTGCGTACGGCGAGCTCGTCGCACGCGGGCTTGAAAAGCATTACGGATGCCGGGTCGATTTCACGAACTTTGCCGTGGCGGGGTGGAACGCTTCACGAGGTCTCGGGCAGGTGATCGAGAAGAACCTCGGAGCAGAGAAGCCGGATCTCGTCATCATCGCCTACGGTATGAACGACGTCTTCGCAAAGGATGCGGAGAAGTATCAGTCGACCGTTCGCGAAATCATGAGCACGTTTCGCGCACAATCGCCGGAAACGGAGTTTGTACTGGTGGCGACAATGCTCGGGAATGCGGAGTGGGGAATGCCGATGGAGCAGTTCCCGCTATACCGTGATGCACTGAATGAACTTCGCGGCGACGGTGTCGTTCTGGCCGACCTGACCGCCGTCTGGCGGGAATTCCTCAAGCACAAGAGCTTCTACGATCTTGCAGGCAATGGTGTGAATCACCCGAACGACTTCGGCCATCGTGTGTATGCACAGACGATCCTGGCGCTGCTCGTCCCGGATAATGAGTCGTCGAAACGGTAGCCTCTAACTGGTCCCGGACGATCGTGCCCGAAATCTGGTATGTCTACATCCTGCGTTGCGGTGACGGCTCGCTTTACACCGGGATCGCCAAGGATGTGAATCGCAGATGTGAACAGCACAATGCCGGAACGGCTGCGCGATACACACGCGGCCGACTCCCTGTTCGAGTGGAATATCAGGAAAAACAACAGACACGCAGTTTGGCACTCAAGCGGGAGCTCGCGATCAAGGGGATGTCGCGACGAGAAAAGGAATTGCTGATTGCGACCGGTGGGGAAGAGGCGAATCGCTGACCGAAGGAAACGCAAGATCGAAGAAACTCGGAACAGTATTGCGCCGGGCAGCACGGTCGCGCGGACTGCTACTCGGGGCGAATGCCCGAGACTTCGAGCTTGAGATGGCCGTCATCCTTCCAGTCGAGTTTGAGCGGAGTCGTATCAGCGCGCAGATACTCGCCGGGAATGACGATCGGCGCACCGACTGATTCCAGCGTGCAGTGGTACTCACCCGCTTCGAGCTCCAGCGGGCCTTTCGCGCCGTTGGTGACGAGCTCGAAGCTGCCGTCATAGGTGCTCACGCCGAAGCCGACCGGCTGCAACTCACCTTTATTGATGCGATGAACGGTGATCTGCACATCGCAGAGCGGTTCTCCTCCGGAAAGGAGCAACCCGGAAGTTCCACCGGATACCGGCTTCACCCCACAGCCAGGCAGACACAGAGCCAGGGCCAGAACTGCGAAGTTCATCAGAGCGTGAATGCGTTTCATTCTACCCATTGAATCGCTTGCGGAAGGACGGAATCACTCGGCGGCCAGTTGTGCATCCGAACCGCGAAGTCCGAGCCAGCGTTTCACCGGCGGGATCCGTCGCAGAAAGAATCTTTCGCAGATCAGTACGATGATCAGCGACGCCCCGAAAAGGGGAAGGGCGATACCCAGAAGTGCAACGAACGCGACGAGACCCCACGAAAGTCGAGGATTCATTCCGACGGCCGGCGCTCCGAGCACACCGAGGTTTCGCCGCCGCCACCAGAGGACCACTCCGCTGACGCTCAGAAGAACGAGTCCTGAAGTCGTTAGCAGTGCGAGAAGTTGATTCAGCCACCCGAACATCTGCCCCTCGTGGATTGCGATTCCGGTCCCGACCGCGCGGTCGAAGATGTGCCGATCCTGAAAACCTTTTCGGCTCACGATCTCACCCGATGCTCCATCGACGACGAGATTCACACGAAGCGGACGGTTCGGCGTCATTGATGCGACGTCCCATTGCGACGGCTTTTCCGCAGAGGGTGAAATCAGGACCGGCGGTGCCAGATCAAGCGGTGCGACGGCCGCGATCACGCGATCGATCGCGTCAAGCTGTTCCGGAGAAACGGCCACTCCTTTTCGTCGCCTCCAGGGACCACCTCCGCCACCTCCGCTTTCGTGTCCCGCGTGTCCCTTGTGCTTGCCGGACTCCGCAGTTTCAACGGTTTTTGACGACTCGCTGCCGGTGGACCACTCCTGCTTTGCGACCGCTGTTCCGGTAAGGCGCCGCAGGCCTTTGAAGTATTCTCCCCAGAAGTTTGCCCAGGGAAGCCCGGTGATGACGAGAAACAAAGCGAGCGATGAAATCCAGACCCCGGTTACGCCGTGAATGTCGCGCCAGAACATTCTGGAACCGCCGTTGAACCGCGGGTAAATGATTCCACCGAGCCCTTTGGCATTGCGAGGCCACCAGAGAAACAACCCGCTCAAGATCATCACGACTGTCCAGCAGGCTGCCAGCTCGACAATGTGCGAACCGTTGTTTCCGATCATCAGCTCGCCATGGATCCGCTTGACGAGCGGAATGATTCCGGATTCGTCGGGGCGCACGTACAAGACCTGCGAGGTTGCGGGGTGGACATAAACTCGCGTCGATTCACCGGAGTGATCGACGAGCACGCGGGTTGCGTTATTCGTTGCAGTCGGGAACTCGCAGGCCTGGAACGTCGAACCTGGAACAGCCGCGAGAGCCGCTTCCACCTGGGTTCTTGATCCCGCCCGCTCACCAACGTCCTGCAGGTTGTCGTAGGCCCGATCGTTCCACGCTTCAATCTGGGGCTTGAAGAGATAGATCGTGCCGGTGATCGACAGAATGATTACGAACGGAACGCAAAACATTCCGGCGTAGAAATGCCATCGCCAGACCGCCCGATAGTCGGGCCAGCCTCTCGATGGGGGCGTTGATGAGTCGGAAGTTTCCTGCATCGCAAAAATCTCAGCGCAATGTCGCGAAGAACCCGGAGGAAATCAGAACGGCCCGACGACTTCGCCGCCGTTGCAACTGTGCAAGGCCCGATGCAGATCGGGATCGATCCCGTCGGCGAGGAAATGGCATGAGCCGTCCCCCATGACGACATGGGCTCCGCCGGTATGCCAGCTCCTCGGTCCGAAGTATCCGGTCCAATGCGTGACGACATCCGGAATGCGGCTGTTCGGTGTGTTGTAACCGTTGGTGAGGGTATTGAGCGCGCCGGTAAATGCCCAGGATTGCCCGCGTCCGCGGAGGGCCGGGCTGCCACCGCCGCGCCAGCTCGTCAGCGTCGGCACAACAGTCGTCAGGTCGGGACTGGAGAGCATGCCGTCGCCGTTGGCATAGGGGGGCCAGGCGGCACCACCTGTTACGGTCATTCCCTGCGTCGGGTTCACGGCGGAGCTGAGTCCTGCTGAACCGTTGAGCGTGTATTGATAAGGGAATTTCGGTTTCGTGCCGGCCGGGAGAACGATGTCCGGGCCGACGCTGCGGACCGATTCGCTCATCACGACTGTCTGCGAGCTGCCGTCGGACATCGCGCTGAAGTTTTCGCTCGAGTACTCGAAGAACACTCCATCGGTCGGTTTGTGGAAATCGTTGTTCACGCCGGTCGCTGAACCGTAGCTCATCATGTAGTTGTTTCCGCCGTAGGTGTAATTGGCGGTTCCCACTTTCACCTGCGTCAGTGAAGGCGCTGGATCGCTGGGACAGAGGAAAATTGAGACCGGGGTTGCAAATGCCTCAACGAAGAGCGGGTTGGGGACCTTTGCACTGAACGGTCCGCTGAATGCGTACTCACGGAAATCGAGCATGTGCTGCAGATTCAATTGCTCGACGTACGGGAGCAGGCGCGCCTGGATTGAGAAGTCCGCGTCGCGCGTCCCCGCCATCGGAAATGCCTGAAAGCTTGCTTCATAGTTCTGAAGCGCGAGGCCGAGCTGCCGGAGGTTGTTCTTGCATTGCGTCCGGCGGGCTGCTTCCCGTGCGGACTGCACGGCCGGAAGCAATAGCGCAATCAGAACGGCGATGATGGCCATCACCACAAGAAGTTCGATCAAAGTGAAAGCGGGGCGTCGACACCGCATGGATGTATCGGTCGTGGATGAAAACATCGTCTTGGTCCTGCTGGTAGATGTACGCGAGTGAATTCCAGGTGCGATGCGAAAAAATGCCTCGCAGCACGGCGTCTGGTTGCGCGCTCACGCACAAACCACTAAGCGATCAATGAGGTTTGAGCGTAGAGGCGGCACATGAGCGCGCAACAAGCACGCCGTGCAGCAGCAACCCGCACGCTCGTCGACAATTCGCGCGTTCCATCCAATCGCAACTTGCGATTGTCAGACAAACGCTGTCGACGGCGCGGACGAGACGCTCAATCGAGGTGGCGGGACCGGCGGCAGGAGGTCCGCGGAATGCGGAATCAATGGGATATCGGCGACAATACCCACGACGCTCGCGTCGAAGGTCCAGGTGCTCGGAATTTCGGGAAGCATCACCGCCCCCAGCAGAGTCCAGACGCTGGAAAGGCCCTGACATCCGCGAGCGAGCGTTCCGATGACAAGCTGCACTTCCGCCTGGGCGTCGTCCTTTTCGGCCGGCTTCGTGCAACACGATTCGCCGCGAACCTGGGTCGATTCCACCGGTTGCGAACCGGCGACCTGGGTGGATTTGTGGCAGCAACTCTTTCTGCGGGACGAGTCGGCTTCCGCAGATTCCATTGCGGTGTGCAAATGACAGGGGGCGCCGTCGTCAGCGCATGCAAGACCGTGCGTACTCACTTGCGTCCCTGCGTCGGCAGTCTCAGTCTCGTCCGCCGGAGCCGAGGGGAGGGGAACGTCGTGCTGCACAGCCCACTCCCGCTTCTGGCTGTCGCTGAAGCAGCAGCACTTCTTGAAGCATTGCTCCGCCGAGGCGCAGCCGCAAGGGCGATCCTGACAGGGGAAGGGTTGGGAGCGGTCTTTCGCGGGGAGCTTCACGACCGGCATTCCGACAAGAGTCGCCACAAATGCGACAATCAGCATCGCTGCGGTCGTTCGCCGCAGCAGCCTCGTCAGCATTCGTCGGTTCTTCCGGAACATGGCGGCCCTTGCCAATCAACGGGTGCGCGCACCTTCGCCGCCTCTCACTCAAACCTCGCCTTCCAATGTATAGGCTCATCGCCACGCAAACAACGAACTGTTATCGATTTCTCAAAGACGGGAACCGGCAAGACTTTGCGGGAGCTTGGGGCAGCCGGCGACGAGGGGCCGACCGTTTGTCTGGCGATGGCCGGCGGCATACCATTCGCCCAGGGGGATGCGCAACTCCTGAACAGGAATGGAACGGCCCATGAGCACCCTGACGACCAGCGACGGTACGACGATTTACTACAAGGACTGGGGCACCGGGCAGCCGGTTGTTTTCAGCCATGGCTGGCCTTTGAGCAGCGATGCCTGGGAGGACCAGATGGTCTTTCTTGCATCGCATGGTTTCCGCTGCATTGCCCACGACCGGCGCGGCCACGGGCGTTCCAGCCAGCCGTGGAACGGCAATGAGATGGACACTTATGCGGACGACCTGGCAACGCTCGTGACGGCACTCGATCTCCAGGATGCGATCCACGTCGGGCACTCGACCGGCGGCGGAGAAGTCGCGCGCTATATCGGCCGGCATGGGACGAAACGCGTCGCCAAGGGGGTGCTGATTGCAGCCGTTCCGCCGTTGATGCTGAAGACCGACGCAAACCCCGGGGGCTTGCCGATTTCGGTTTTCGATGAAATCCGGGCAAACGTTCTGGCGGATCGTTCGCAGTTTTTCAAAGATCTCAGCGCACCGTTCTACGGTGCCAACCGGCCGAACGCGCAGGTGTCGCAAGGGATTCGCGAGACCTTCTGGCTGCTTGGAATGCAGGCGGGATTCAAGGGAGTCATCGATTGCATCAAAGCATTTTCAGAGACGGACTTCACGGAAGATCTGAAAAAGTTCGACGTCCCGACGCTGATCCTCCATGGCGATGACGATCAGATTGTGCCCATTGATGCTTCCGCCAGACTCTCCGCGAAGCTCGTCAGGAACTCGCATCTCAAGATCTACAAAGGGGGATCGCACGGGATCTGCACGACGCAAAAGGACGAAGTGAACCAGGACCTGCTGACCTTCTGCAGGAGTTAGCGCACGGCCCTTTTGCGTCGGGAAGTTCGACGGGCGTTACGGCAGATCAAACAGAAGCACTTCCGCATCGCTCGTAGCGTGAACCGAGAGATTCAATTCCTCGCTCACCGCCGCTCCGTCACTTGTTTCGAGTGCGGTGCCGTTGAGTTCGACTGAGCCGCGCAGGACCTGCAGCCAGGCGTGGCGCCCGGCGGGCAAAGTCTGGGCGACACTCGTCCCTCGATCGATCGTTGCAAGATAAACCCGCGCATCCTGGTGGATGAGGAGCGATCCATCCGCTGCGTCGCTCGAGGCGACGAGTCGCAAACGGTTGTGCCGCTCCTCTTCCGGGAATCGCTTCTGTTCATAGCTCGGCTCGATCCCTCTGCGATCGGGAAACATCCAGATCTGATACAGATGGACCGGCTCGGTTTCCGAGGGGTTGAACTCGCTGTGCGTGATTCCGGTACCGGCCGACATTCTCTGGAACTCGCCGGGGCGAAGAACTTCGCCGTTCCCCATCGAGTCCTTGTGCTCGAGCGCTCCTTCGAGGACATACGTCACGATCTCCATGTTGTCGTGCGGATGCGTGCCAAACCCCTTGCCGGGAGCGACGAAATCCTCGTTCATGACGCGGAGCGCACGGAACCGCATGTGATCCGGATCGCGATAGGATGCAAAAGAGAAGGTATGCCAGGTGTCGAGCCACCCATGATCGGCATGGCCCCGGTCGTTTGCGCGTCGGACTGTGATCATTGCTGTTCCTTTCCCTCTTTCGATAGTTGATATGTAAAGTATCTGGCGAAAAAAAGTCAGTCGGCTGTCGGCGCAGCCGATCGCGCCTTCTCAAGCAGCCGCGACAGCTCGCCGAGCTCCTTCCGCGAGAGGTGTCCGACGAGTTTTTTGTGAGCCTGTTCGAGCGGCTTGTCGAGCTGCTTGAGCAGGGACAGGGCCTTGTCAGTGATTTCGACGAAGACGACGCGGCGATCTTCCGTGCAGCGCCTGCGACGAACGAGTGCCTGATCTTCGAGCCGATCGATGAGCCCTGTGATCGCCGGGACCACCTGGATCATCCGATCGGCGATTTCGAGCGAAGGAAGCGATTTTCCCTCTCCGCGGAGTATTCGAAGCACGTTGTACTGAGACGACGTGAGTCCGTACTCACGGAACAGGCGGCCGAGGCGGTTGTCGAGCCA
>JBFWWA010000235.1:0-7342 GCA_050246455.1 Planctomycetaceae bacterium | reverse complement strand
TAGTGATCGATCAGGTAGGAGCAGTTTTATGAATTGTGACGAAGTCCGCGGACACTGGAATCTATACCACGATTCGGAAGGTGACGCTGAGCTTCACTGGCGAGTCAACGACCACCTCGCCAATTGCGCAGCGTGTGCGGAGTGGTTCGCAAAGCAGAGCCGCTTCGAAGAACTCCTGGCGGAAAAGCTCCAGCGAGAGCCAGTTGAGCCCACTTTGTGGCCCTCCGTCCTCGCCCGCGCGGGACTGGTGAAACCTGCCGGAAGCCGGCGATGGCTGCTGTTTTCGACGCTCGCGGCATGTTCGGCAAGCCTGCTGGTGGTTGCCGGTGGGATTTGGCATTTTGGTCGCGCAAGCGACTCTGCGAGCCTCTCCTCGCTGAGCGCCGCACAGCACGATTCAATGGCGATGGGGCGCGTCAAATCGCCGTTTCAAAGTTCATCTGATCTGGAAATCGAGGAGTACTTGCGCCGTGAGGTTTCGTTTCCCGTGCGCTGTCCACCACGAAAGGATTCTGGTTTCGCGGTCCGCGGAGCCGGCACGTGCGTACTTGCCAACCAACGGGCGGCGTTTGTGGTTGGTGACGTGGATCAGTCGCCGGTTTCCGTCTTCATACTCTCACGCGACAGTCTGAGCTCATTTCCCCATCAACAGGCAGCTCTCGCGACAGAACAGATTCACCGATGTCGCGAAGGGGAATACGAGATGGCGCTTTCGGTCATCGATCGGAACCTGGTTCTGGTGATTGGCCGCGTACCCGCTGATAAGGTGTTGCGCGTCTTGAAAGCTTACGGTACGTATCCGCACGATCCCGCCTGACGACCGCTGCGTTGGACGACAGACCGACGCGACAACTCTAGGACGCCTTCAACACTATGACAGCGCTGACTGAGTCGAGCACTGAGACAGTCGAGCGGCGCCCCAGCTGGTTGGTGCGGGTCTCGATCTCCAATCCGTATCTGGTGATCGTGTTATGCCTGATCATCGTCGTGCTCGGATACGTCACGGTCAGTCGGATTCCGGTCGACATTCTGCCGTCGTTCAAGACTCCGGCAGTGCAGGTGTTGACACTTTATCCCGGAATGCCGACCGAGATTATGGAGCGGGACATCACAAACCGCCTGGAACGCTGGACGGGTCAATCAGAGGGAATCGCCCGACAAGAGTCGCGGAGCATGATGGGAGTTTCGATTGTCAAGGATTACTTCCGCGACGACATCGATCCCAATACCGCGTTTTCGCAGGTGACCAGCTATGCCATGAGCGACCTCTATTACCTCCCACCTGGCACTGTTCCGCCAATGGTAATGCTTTTCGATCCAAGCGCTCCCATGCCGACAGCGCTGCTGGCGGCCTCCAGCGACGTGCTCAACGAGAAGGAGAGTTACGACCTGGCGTACTTCAATGTGCGCAACATGCTGTCGGGGTCTCCCGGAGTGATCGCGCCGGCGGTCTTCGGCGGCAAGCTTCGGCGCATCTACGTCTACCTCGATCCGAAGCGTCTTCAGTCATACGGCCTATCTCTGATGGACGTGCAGCAGGCGATCAAGACGAGCAACCTGATGATTCCGACCGGCAACGCCAAGATCGGCGGAATCGACTACATGGTTGACATGGAAAACATGGTTGAGAACGTCGACGAATTCAACAACATTGTCGTCAAGATCGTCGACGGGCGGCCAATCTACGTTCGAGATGTGGGAGAGGTCCAGGATGCAGCCGCCATTCAGACGAATGTCGTGCGGATCAGTCGCGCACCGGGATGGGAGAGCAAACGACAGGTCTACATCCCGATCTTCCGCCGACCGGGATCGAATACCATTGAAGTGGTTAGCGGCGTCAAGGAACGGATTCCGCAGTTTCTCGACCGGCTGCCACCGAAAGAGGGGTACACCGATCCCGACACGGGACAGCCGTCGTCCGGACTCAATCTCGACGTCGTTGCGGACCAGTCAGTTTTTGTACGGACGGCGATCCGGAACCTCACCTGGGAAGGGATCCTGGGAGCGGGGCTGGCGTCGCTCATGGTGCTCATTTTCATCGGCAGCTTCCGTTCGACACTGGTGATTGCACTGGCCATTCCGCTGTCGGCCCTAGCGGCCGTGATTGGTCTGTACTTTACCGGCAACACACTGAATGCCATGACGCTCGGTGGACTGGCGCTTGTGATGGGACGTCTCGTCGATGACCCGCTGATCGACATCGAGAATACCTTTCGTCATCTCGACATGGGCAAGAGCCCGAAGCAAGCCGCTCTCGACAGCGCGACCGAAATCGCCATGCCGGTGCTTGTGGCGACGATCACCACGACCGTCGTCTTTTTCCCGGTGATTTTCCTGTTTGGCATGGGGAAGTACCTGTTCACGCCGATGGCGCTCAGTGTGACGATTGCCATGTTCGCGTCGTACTTTCTGTCCCGCACGCTGTCTCCCGCATTCTGCGCCTACTTCCTCAAGCCGCACGATCCGAATGAGAAGCGATTCGTGCTGTTCCAGGTGGCGGACTGGGGTTTCGACCGCCTGCGAGCGCGGTACACGTCGCTCCTGCGGTTCGCTGTCCGACTACGGTGGGTGACTGTCCTGGGAGCGCTCTTGCTCGTGACTGCCTCACTGCCGCTGTATGGCTTCATCGGTCAGGAGCTCTTTCCCGTGACCGATGCCGGACAAATCGTGATCAACGTGCGTGCGCCTTCGGGAACGCGGATTGAGCTGACGGAAGAACTCACGCAACGGATCGAGCGCGAGATTCAGGCTGTCATCCCAGCCGAGGACCGGTTGATGATCGTGACCGACATTGGAGTGCTGTATGACTGGCCGGCGGGATACACGGCCAACTCCGGATCGATGGACGCCACGATCTTGGTGCAATTGCCCGAAGCCGGCGACCGCCACGTCTCCAGCCAGGAATACGCGCGGCAGCTTCGAGGACGATTGAATGAAAGTTTCCCCGACGTCTCGTTCGCGTTCAACACCGGCGGCATGGTCGCGGCGGCGCTCAACTTCGGTCTCCCCGCGCCAATCAACATTCAGGTTGAAGGCCGCAATATGCAGGAGCAACACCGCATTGCCACTGAAATTCGTGACTTGATCGCGGACTCGGTGCCGGGAGTGGTCGACGTCCGCATCCAGGAAGCGATTGATTATCCCACTCTGAAGATCAAGCCTGACCGGACGAAGATGGCCTACTCCGGCATTACCCAGGAAGACGCCACCAAGAATCTGATGAGCATGCTCAACAGTTCCACGACATTCGACCCGGCATTCTGGCTCGACCATAAGTCGGGCAACCACTACTTCGTGGGGGTGACCTACAAGGAGCAGGACATCGACTCGTTGGACGCGCTCGGCATGGTCCCGGTTTCGGGAGCGGAGACGGCGCTTCCGGTGCAGTTGCAGAATCTTGTTGCCGAGCCCATCGTCGAGAAGTCGGCAGTCGAGGTGAATCACGTCGCCCTGGCGCGCGTTGTCAACGTGTATGCGAACGTCGATGGTCGTGATATTGGAGCTGTGGCCCGCGACATCGAAGGGATTCTATCCACTTGGGGAAAGCGCAAGGCTCCCGCGGCCGGGAGCTCGGCAGCCGTCTCGTCCTGGGGCGTTCCCGATGCAAACGCTCCTGGGCAATCGCTCGCCGGCTACGAAGTCCGGATGCGGGGCGAAGTCTCCAGCATGCGGGAGTCGTTCGGCAGCCTGAGCTTTGGCCTGATCCTCTCGGGCGTGCTGATCTATCTGATCATGGTGGCCCAGTTCCGCTCGTTCCTTGACCCCTTCATCATCATGTTCGCCGTGCCGCTGGGCATCGTCGGCGTGCTGGTGATGCTCTGGGTGACGGGGACGACGCTCAACGTGCAGTCGTTCATGGGGGTGATTTTCATGATCGGCATCGCGGTGACGAATTCGATTCTGCTCGTGGAGTTCGCCAATCGTCTTCGTGATGAACAAGGGTTGAGTGCACTCGACGCCGCCATTCAATCCGGCAGTATCCGGCTGCGTCCCATTCTGATGACCGCCCTGGCCATGTTGATGGGACTGGCTCCGCTGGCGTTACATGAAGGCGATCCGACAATGCCATTGGCACGGGCCGTCATTGGCGGTCTGGCAGCGTCCACATTGCTGACGATCTTCGTTGTGCCGAGCTTGTACGTGATCTTCAAAGGACGCGCGTCGGTAAAAGCTTGAGTCAGCAACCGACGAGGGGAAATGATGAAACGAGTGTTCTATCGTTCGATGGTGTTGTTCATCGGGATTATGGCGATTGCTGCGGGCAGTTGGTTCGCCCTGTTCGCCGATCGTCGAGCAGAGACAACAGCGCTCGCTCAATCGACGCGGAATCAACCTAACGTCCGCTCGGCAAATGAGAATCCTGCTCCGGTCGAAGTAAGGGTCGTTCGGCCGACGATTACTGACTTGCGGCGCACGACGACGCAGCCCGCGCATGTCGAGCCATTTGAGCGGACGGAGATTTTTGCTAAGGCGTCGGGTTTTGTCGCCAGCGTGAACGTCGACATCGGCGACGCGGTGAAAAAAGGCCAAGTGCTCGTTGAGCTCTGGATTCCCGAAATGGAACATGAGCTGCTTCACAAAGAGGCCCAGCTGGAAGAATCCCACGCAACGATCGGGCAGGCGAGAGCGAATATCACCACGGCAGAGGCAATGGTTGAGTCTGCCGAGGCGAAGCGCCAAAAAGCCGAGGCAGACATTCGACAATTTGAGGCGGAAGTCGCATTTCGGCAGAGTGAACATGCCCGCTTTTCTGAACTTGTGAAGAACAAGGCGGTCGAAGCCGCGTTGCTTGACGAAAAGCTCAAGATGCTGGGGGGAGCCGAATCCTCTCTTGCGTCGGCGCAGGCCAGTGTCATCTTGTCGAAGGCAGACATCAAGGTCGCACACGCCCGGCTCCAACAAGCGAAGGCCGGATTGGTCAATTCCGAAGCTCGTCAGAAGATCGCCCAGGCTGACCTGCGACAGACAGAAACGTTGATGAACTACGCGAAGGTCCGGGCGCCGTTTACGGGGATCGTCACGCGACGGCAAATCGACACTGGTGCCTTCGTGGCATCCGCTGTGGGCACACGGGGGGATCCATTATTCACGGTCGAGCGCATCGACCGATTCCGCGTCACGGCTGACATTCCGGAGTCGGAATCAGCGCTCGTGCAAATCGGACAACCTGTGACGTTGAAAGTGGATGCCTGGAAAGAACGGGAATTACGAGGTGAAATCGCGCGAATGGCCGGCGTGCTTGACGCGAAGACCCGCACCTTACGGATTGAGGCCGACTTCGTTCCCGCGGACTCCGGTCTGCGGGCAGGCATGTTCGGATCGATCACAGTCACTCTGGCGGATCACCTACAGGCAATCCTGCTGCCCGCGCTCAGCATCCGGAACGACGCCGGTGAACCGTTCGTTTTATGCGTTCGCGACGGAGTAGTCGAATCTCGGCCAGTTAAACTGGGATACTCCGACGGCACTCGAGTGGAAATCCTTGAGGGAATCGAACCGATGGATGACATCATCGTCGAATCCCGGTCACAACTGCGGCCGGGTCAGCGAGTGAATATCATTGCAGCCCGCTGACGCCGCGTGACGGCCAGCTTCCTGAGATCTAGTCGGGCGGCATGCGAAGTCGACTTGGTGAATATCCGGCCCGTGCCGAATACCATCGCGCCAGTCGTTCGGAGGGAATCCCGAGAAGATACCCGGCAACACAAAGCTGATTGACTACCGTAGTTCGGACGATTCCGAGATCAAGCCATCGCCGAGGAGATGTCGTTACGGCGGACGATGCCTGGAACAAATCTCCGTGCCGGCGAAGTCGTCGACACATCTCGAAGTCCTCCATGAGTGCCAGCTCGGTGAATCCTCCCAGCTGATAAAAGAGGCTCGCTCTGACAAACAGCCCTTGATCTCCATAGGGAAGCTGCAGGAACTTCGATCGAAGATTTGCTCCCCATTCGATGCATCGGAATCCAAATCCGTCGTCGTCTATTCGAAGCCGAAAAGCGCCTGCACTACTTCCGCTATCCAGTGCTGCACAAACCTGTTTGCGGAAGTCAGAAGGAAGTCGCGTGTCGGCATGCAGAAACAATAGAGTTTCTCCGCTAGCGACAGCCGCTCCGGCGTTCATCTGCCTCGCCCGACCGGCTCTCACGGGAACGACACGCGCTCCGTATTGCTTCGCAATTTGAATAGTTGCGTCTTTGCTACCGCCGTCGGCAACAATGACTTCGATATCAGGAATGTTGGCAATGTGCCGCAAGGCGCCATCGAGCTGGGCCTCCTCATTCAGCGTTGGGATTACGATCGATATCACCCCGCGGCGTTCTTCGAAAAGTCCGCCGGGTAACGCTGCTGCCAATCTACGGCACGAGATGAGGTCTTCTGGATTATCGATGTCAGAGAGAGGGCATAGACGATGAACCTTCCAGTTCAGGCGGCTTGCAATCTCGAGTGTCTGATGCAAAACCGTTTCTGTCCCCCAGGCGATCCCTTCGAATAGCTCGCGGCGATGAGCACGCATGCCAACCAGGTAGTAGCCGCCGTCACGTGCTGGACCCAGCACCAAGTCCGCGTTTTGGAGCGAATCGTTGGCTTCCTGGATTAACTTCGGTTCGAGATCCGGGCAATCCGTCCCGATGATTATCACTCGCTCCGCACCGTCGGCGAATGCGGTGCGAGCTGCCGCGTCGAGCCGCTGACCCAGATTATCTCCATTCTGAATGCAATACCGCAGGTCGACACCGAACAGACGTGACATCTCCTCAATCTCGCCGCCAGTGAAGTACACTTCGACGTCGCAGCAGCGCTGGAGTGCATAGTCCCTGGCGACTTGTAATGCGCGATGAGTTAGTGCTTGGTGGAGTCTGGCCGCGTGATCCGCTCCAAGAGCGGGAATCAGTCGAGTTTTCACCTGCCCGGATCTGGGAAATCGCGCGAAAATGATTAATCGCTCGGGCTGCTGTGATGACACGAAATGACTCGCTGTTGCGCTGCCGGTTGTTTGCTCAATGCAAACAGGAATCATCTTGAATTGACCTGACTTAATGCAATGGCCCGAGGAAATCCGTTGTGTAAGCTGCATCACAGTTCTGCGACAGCAAGTCAGGTGCCAATAACCAGTCAGGCGAAATTGCACCGTAGCTGACTCTCATTTGATCAAGGAGACATCGAGATGCGGAAACCCTTGTACATTCCTTGTGTGGCCGTCGTCTGCCTGGCTGTGGGATCGTGGCTTGTGCGAGAGCTCATTGCTGAGCCGAGTCCGGCAGCCGCACCGAATAAACTCGCGATCGTCTGGACCAGCGGCGACCCGGAAGTGGCGCATCGGATGGTCTTCATGTATTTG
>JBFWWA010000234.1:0-7345 GCA_050246455.1 Planctomycetaceae bacterium | reverse complement strand
CGACGACTCCTTCAATAATTTCATCGACATTCATCGGCTTCTGAGCGATGTACGCTTCCAGCCGCGCTCGGCCGTAGATGTCGTTCTCGGTGTTCATCGCCTCGGTGACGCCGTCGGTGTAGAGCGTAAGCGACATTCCCGGCTCCAGCGTCAGCTGAATCTCGCCGTACTCCTGCCGCGGCACGACCCCCAGCGGCATTCCCGATTGCTTCCGTCCGAGAGCCTCGACCGTTCCGTCCGCCTTTCTCAGCACCGGTGGCAGATGTCCGGCGTTGGAAATGGTGATCAGATGCGTCGTCGGGTCGACGATCACCACGACGAACGTGATGAAACGGAAGCCGAGCCCGCTGGAATGAATCTCCGAGTTCAGGGCCGAGAGGGCCAGAGCCGCGGAAGGCTGTGTGAATAGATGCAGCCGGACCGACGAATAAAGCCTCGCCATCAGCAGGGCCGCGGGAATTCCTTTCCCCGCCACGTCAGCGAGCGCCACGGCAATGCGGCCGTCCGGGAGCGTGATGTAGTCGAAATAGTCGCCGCCGACCCGCAGTGCCGCTTCGTAATAGTCGTAGAAGTTGTATCCCGGCAGCCGCGGCCGCTGGTTGGGGAGAAAACCGAGTTGAACCTGGGTCGCGAACTCGAGCTCGCGCTCCATATCGCGCTGCCGGAGGACCTCTTCGTGCATGTTCGCGTTCTCGACCGCGAGGGTCGCCTGCGAGGCGATGCTGGTGAGAAGATCCAGGTCGTCCGGCGCGAACTGCTGCTTGAGCGATTTCGTATCGAGCTGAATGACGCCGAGCGCTTTTCCTTCCTGACTCATGAGCGGAACACAGAGCATCGAACGGATCTCGAGGCCGGAGATGCTGTCGCTCATGTTGAAGCGGCTGTCTTCGAGCGCATCCGCACTGAGGATGGCTTCCCCCTTCGCCATCGCCTGCTTCACAATCGTCATGCTCGCACGGAGCGATCCGCTGTCGGCGCCGCCGCGCTGTTCCGCCGCCTTCACGATGATCCGCTCGCCGTCCCCCTCGGAAAGCATGATGAAGCCTTCATCGGCCTGCGGGAAAATCTTGAAGAGTTCGTCGAGCAGTTTGCGCAGAACGTCGTCGAGGTTGAGCGTCTGCGCGAGCGACTTGCTGATTTCGAGAACGGCCCGCAGCTTCGCTTCCGGTTTCACTCCGAGCCGAAGCGTGCCGGCGGACGAGCGGGCGCTCAATGTCGAAATGATTGACGATGCATCGGCGTCGACGTTGCTGAACTGATCGCGCGGACGCACCCGCGACGACGACTCGCTCGGCGCAATTGCCGGTTCCATGCGCGGTGCGGCCGAGCGCGGAACTTCGGTCGCCGCCGGCAATGCCGCGTCGAGGCTTGAATCGTCGAGCGCAGACATCTGGCGATGAAAGCTGAGAAGAACGTCGCAGACGCGGACCTCATCGGCGTCGTGCAGCTCCGCACGCCCTTCAACCGGCGCACCGTTGAGGTAGGTCCGGTTCCGGCTGCGGAGATCTTCCAGATAGTAGTTGCCGTGGCTCTCGAGAATCTGCGCGTGGTGACGGCTTACCGCGGCGTTGTCGAGCACGATCTCGCAATTCGGGTGACGGCCGATCACCATCCGCCCGCCGGTCAATTCGAGAATCTGGCCGGGACAGCTTCCTTTGATCACTCGGAGAAACGCCACGACAATTCCATTCTCGATGTAGCAGCAGACCCACAGCAGGGATCGTACGAGGATGATTGTATCTCCGCACTTTCCGGCCGGTCAACAAGCAGCGAGAGCGCGATTCCGAACGGCCGGGATCCGTATGTCCGTGAATACTCTGACGTTGTGTTTCGGAATCGGTCCGAAATCGAATCGATCGAACTCCATGCGAATGCCGCCGGACAATCGAAAGCCGGGGGTTCGGAGGGAGATGTTCACCGGTGGCTGCACGGAACGGCATCGTCGTCGCCACGTTCGCATCCCCATCCCGACAGTCCTATAATGAAGTCGACTCCACGCTGGCAGGCCCCCATGTGATGCGGAAATACCACCTTTCTATCCGGAATGGCGGGAATCCGTATTCCCCCACCCCAAGTATCTGACGACAGTTGACGAGCAGCATGACGAAGCGGGTCGGTCTATTCATTCCCTGTTACATCGACCAGTTGTACCCGCAAGTCGGAATGGCAACGCTCGCGCTCCTGGAACGCCACGGGGCGACGGTCGAGTTTCCTGAAGCCCAGACCTGCTGCGGTCAGCCGCTCGCCAACGTCGGCTGTTTTGACGACGCGAAGCCGGTCGCGAAACGCTTCCTCGACGTCTTCAAAAGCTACGACTACGTCGTCTGTCCTTCCGGAAGCTGCGTCGCGATGGTGCGCTGCCACTACGAAGAACTACTGCACGGCGAACCGGAATACGCAGCCCTTCAATCGAAAACGTTCGAGCTCTGCGAGTTTCTGACCGACGTCCTCCACGTCTCAAAAATCCCCGGCAAGTTCCCGCACAAGGTCGGCCTGCATCAGAGCTGCCACGGACTCCGGGAACTCCGGCTTGCAAGTTCGAGCGAGATCGTGGGCGAATCGTACGGCAAGGCGCGCGAGCTCCTCGCTTCGATGGAGGGGGCGGAGGTTACGACGCTCACCCGGCCGGACGAATGTTGCGGATTCGGCGGAACCTTTTCCGTTTCCGAGGAGGCAGTCTCCTGCATGATGGGTCTCGACCGGATCAATGATCACCTCCAGGCCGGGACCGAAGTCCTGACGTCGGTCGATATGTCGTGCCTTATGCATCTCCAGGGCTTGATCCGACGGCGCAACATTCCGATTCAAGTTCTGCACATCGCGGAGATTCTGGCGGGGACGCAGGTCCCGACCTCAACCCGAAATTGAATTTCACAAAACTCCCAGTCCGACGACCTGTTGTCGGATCTTCTCCTACGAAAAAACGAGCGGAAAGTGGACCACGCGGTACTGGCGGCGGATTTTGTCGCAAACGACGAACGGGCGCATTGGCATGACCAGGCGCTCTGGTTCGTGCGCGCCAAGCGCGATCGCTCCGCCCAGGCCCTTCCCGAATGGGAGCTGATCCGCGAGAAGGCGGCCGCCGTCAAACGGCACACGATTTCCCGTCTTGCCGACTATCTCGAAGAATTTGAGCGCAACGCCACGAAGCTCGGCGCGAAGGTGCACTGGGCGCGCGACGCGAAAGAGCACAATGAAATCGTGCTTTCCCTGCTGCGTGCCAACCGCGTGACGCGCGTCGTCAAAAGCAAGTCGATGCTCACGGAAGAATGCCACATGAACCCGTACCTCGAACGGCACGGGATTGAAGTGGTCGACACCGATCTCGGCGAATGGATTGTGCAGCTGCGCAATGAGCCGCCGAGCCACATCGTGCTCCCCGCCATTCACATCCGCAAAGAAGAAGTGGGGGAGCTGTTCCACGAGAAGCTTGGAACCGAAAAGGGAGCTTCCGACGCGAACTACCTCACCGAAGCGGCCCGGCAGGAACTGCGCGAGCGGTTCCTCAGGGCGGAAGCGGGCATTACCGGCGTCAACTTTGCCATCGCGGAGACCGGCGGGTTCGTCGTCTGCACCAATGAAGGGAACGCCGACCTCGGCACCTCGCTGCCGCCGCTGCACATCGCCTGCATGGGAATTGAAAAGCTGATTCCACGCGCCGCCGATTTGAGCCTGTTCCTGAGGCTCCTCGCGCGCTCCGCAACCGGGCAGCCGATCACGACGTACTCGTCGCATTTTCACGGACCGCGCCCCGGCTGCGAACTGCACATCGTGCTCGTCGACAACGGCCGCTCGAACCTCCTCGCCAGTGAAGACTTCCGCCGCTCACTCCACTGCATTCGCTGCGGCGCCTGCATGAATACCTGCCCCGTCTACCGGCGGAGCGGAGGGCACAGCTATCAGACGACTGTCCCGGGGCCGATCGGTTCGATCCTCGCCCCGGCCCGCGACGCCGCACAGTTCAACACGCTCCCCTATGCCTGCAGCCTCTGCGGATCCTGCACCGATGTCTGCCCGGTGAAGATCGATCTTCACCTGCAACTTCTTTCCTGGCGCCGCGAAATCGCCCAGCGAAAACTGCTCCCCTGGTCGAAACGATTCGCGATGCGCGCCGCGCGCGTCCTCTTCACCAAGCCGTGGCTCTACGCACTTGCCGGAAAACTTCTGCGCAGCAGCCTCCGCATTTTTCCGCGCTGGCTCGTTTACAACCGGTTGAATCCCTGGGGACGGCAACGCGAACTGCCGGAAGTCCCCAAGGAAAGTTTCCGCGACATGTACAAGAACCGCAACGGCCGCTAGTTCAACGTCACACGCATGACGAGCAAAGACGACATCCTGAAATCGATTCGTGCGCAGCGCGTGCCGCCAGCAGAGCTCCCGTCGCTCGACGGGCCGTGGATTGAATACCCTGACCGCGTGGCCCAGTTCGCGGCGCTTCTGGAATCGGTCGGCGGCAAATGCGTGCGCATTCCGGACTTTGAGTCCATCAATTCGCATCTCGCCCGGATGCCGGAGTACACCGGCGCGAAGAAGATTGTTTCCTGCGTCGCCAATGTCGGCGCGCCGAACGTCGAGATCAGCTCGCTCGAGACGCCGCACGAGCTCGACGATGTCGATTTCGCGATCGTCTCGGGCGAATTCGGCGTCTGTGAAAACGGCGCGGTCTGGGTGACCGATCAGGGACTCAGGCATCGTGCGATTTATTTTCTCGCGCAACATCTCGCGATGGTCCTCCCGGCCGATGCGCTCGTCGACAACATGCACCAGGCGTATCAGAAGCTGAAGTTTTCGGAACCGAGGTTCGGCGCATTCCTCTGCGGCCCCTCAAAAACCGCGGATATCGAGCAATCGCTGGTGATCGGCGCCCACGGCCCCCGCTCAATGTGCGTATTTCTCATCGGGTAACGGGTGAACATCCGGACCCGGCCGGTTCGGGTCCCATTCACCCGATGCGTCGACGCCGTACCCGTCCCGGGCGCGTGGCGACGGCTCGAAATGTTCCCCCGGCCTTGCCAAACTGTTAGCATGGAGCGACCTCACCGCCATCGCGCGAGGGGCCGCCTGCACGGACGATTGGGCTGTCGGCTGAACGGGTCATCCTCGGGGGAATGTCATGCGTTTTCCGAGTGAGAGGGAAGGTCGCTTCCAGGGACGGTGTTCGAACAAGGGCCGCTGCGCCCGGGTGCTCTTCGTTCTGCTCGGCGCCGCCGTGCTCTTCGCCGGCTTCTCTCCCCCCCAGCTCCGGGCGCAGAACGCGCCGGAAAATCCGTTTCCCAGCGAACGGCCGAAAGTGCCCCCGGGAATGCTTTCCGGCGGCGTCGGCTGGCTCAACACCTCCGGCCCGATCGAAATGGCGGACTTGCGCGGCAAGGTCGTACTCTTCGACTTCTGGACCTATTGCTGCATCAACTGCATCCACATTCTTCCCGACCTCAAATACCTCGAGCAGAAGTACCCGAACGAGCTCGTGGTGATCGGCATCCATTCCGCGAAATTCGAGAACGAAAAAGATTCCGAGAACATCAGCCGCGCCATCCAGCGGTACGAGATCATGCATCCGGTCATCAACGATGCCAACATGGCCATCTGGAACAAATTCAACACCCGTTCCTGGCCGACCCTCGCGCTTGTCGATCCGGAAGGGCATTACCTCGGCTCGATTTCCGGCGAAGGACATCGCCAGCTGCTCGACGACCTCATCGGAAAGCTCGTGGCGTATCACAAGCATAAAGGGACGCTCGATACCACGCCGGTGAAGTTCGCCCTCGAACGCGAGAAACTCAAGCCGACGCCGCTTCGCTTCCCCGGCAAGGTGCGCGCCGACGAAGCCGGCAACAGGCTCTTCATCTCCGACAGTAACCATAACCGCATCGTCATCGCCTCGCTCGACGGAAAAGTCCTCGACGTCATCGGCAACGGGCAGGAAGGTCTGAAGAACGGCTCGTACACCGAAGCGACCTTCAATCATCCGCAGGGAATGGAACTGGTCGGCGACGTGCTGTATGTCGCCGATACCGAGAACCACGTTCTGCGCAAAGTCGATCTCAAAGCGAAAACCGTCGATACGCTCGCCGGCATCGGCGAGCAGTCCCGTTTCGGAGCCACTGGCGGCCCGTTTCTGAAAACCGCGCTCAACAGCCCCTGGGCTCTCGCGCATGACGATGGGACCCTCTATATCGCGATGGCGGGTCCGCACCAGATCTGGGCGGCCGACCTGGCGAAGGAGCATGTCTCCGTCTTCGCAGGCTCGGGCCGTGAAGACATCATCAACGGCGGCGCGCGGGAAGCAGCACTCGCCCAGCCCTCCGGACTCGCGATCGCAAACGAAACGTTGTTCGTCGTCGACAGCGAAGGTTCGTCCGTCCGCGCCATCAGTCTCGGAGGAAAGCGGATCGGACGCGTTGCAACCATCGCCGGCACGTCCGATCTCCCGGACGGCCGCTCACTCTTCGAATTCGGCGACGTCGAGGGACCCCCCGACAAGTCGAGGCTCCAGCATCCGCTCGGCATCGCCGCTCACGACGGGACCCTGTACATCGCCGACACGTACAACCATAAAATCAAACGGCTCGAACTGAAGACCGATACGCTCACGAACTGGCTTGGCAGCGGCAAGCGGGGGGACAGCCTCGATCCGCCGCAGTTCTCGGAGCCGGCCGGTCTCTCGATCGCGAATGGCAAGCTCTACATTGCCGATACCAACAATCATGTCGTCAAAGTGGCGGACCTGAAGACCGGGGCGGTCTCGCTCCTGACAATCGACGGACTCAATCCGCCGGAATTGCCGATCCCGCGCATCGAGGAAGAGACCGTCTCCGACGAGAACCGCGTCCAGCTCGAACGCCAGATCATCGCTGCCGGCGACACCGCGCGATTCGATATCGCCTTCAAGCTCCCCGCAGGATACAAGCTCAACGCCCTGGCGCCGGTCACCCTTCGCCTCAAGGAGCGTGGCGAACAATCGCTCTTCGCCGCCGACGCACTCGGTAAGCGGCACCGCGCCACCGTCGAGAAAGAGACGGCAAACGTCTCCATCCCGCTGGCGGGGAAGGGAAAGGCCATCTATGAGCTGACAGTCTCCTTTGGCTACTGTCGAGATGGCGTCGGCGGAGTCTGCAAGGTGAAGACCTTGCATTCGATCATCCCGATCGAAGTCGCCGACAAAGGGGAACCCGCCGTCGTGCTGACCGCCGAAGCGCGCGAGTAACTCCACTTCCAGCGATCCTATCATCGGTCGATGCCGCCGCTCTGCGCTGTGACATCGTTGTGACATGAAACATGTTCCGCAGATGAGGCGCGAAACATGGATGAGACATCCATGAGTTTTGAGTTCTTTGTGAGATCT
>JBFWWA010000233.1:0-7346 GCA_050246455.1 Planctomycetaceae bacterium | reverse complement strand
ATTTTCCGATGAGCCGTAGCGGTTCAACGTTCGCCACACCGATTAGCGGATCCCGAGAGCTCGAAGTCTCCTGGGCGATGCGCGCATCGGAAGCACAAGCCGAATACGAAGCATCAGTGGTCCGATTCGTATCGATTCATTCGACGCGACTGGAGTATCGATATCGGATTGCCTGTAAAGTCCGACAAGGTCGCGTCTCGTTGCTCGATGTCGACGTTCCACGAGGCGCATTCGTGCGAACAGTGGCCGACGGTGTTGCCTATCAGTGGAATGAATCGAGTTCGGCTTCACGCCAACCTCGGCTGCGCATTCTGTTCTCCGAGCCGCGTGAACAGGATTTCGCGGTCGATTTCTCGCTGATTCTTCCGCTTGAATCTGCGGACGGCGAGATTCGCGTTCCTCTTGTCGATGCCTTCGGATCGGAAGCTGAGCAACGACCGGCGAAAGTTGTTCTCAATGACGTCGGTGTCTCAACCGGTTCGGAATACCGCCTGATTCCAATCTCGCACGAAAGTGATCGAATCACGTCGCTTTCAGCCGACTCCGCTCTCAAGAAAGAATCTCTTGCAATCGGCCTGCGCGATCCCGAACTTGCGTATCGCCTTACCGGATCGACGGACCTCGTGGTTCGACTGGCGCCGCTGACACCGCTCCGCAAGATCAACACGCAAACTCAACATGGCACTATTGGACAGAACCGGCTTGACTGGAAATTCACGGCTGAGATGCGGACCGAGAACGCGCCCGCTTTCGGACATCGACTAACGGTCGATCAGCGGCTGAAGATCGACTCGATTTCCGTCCAGGAAGACGGCGCGGAACGACGAGTCCGTTGGGCGCGCGATGGAGAGCACGTTAATGTATTTCTGCGCGACCGCACGACGGCGACTCAGGACCTTGTGCTGTTCGGCAGCATGCCGCTGTCCTTTGCCAGCGAAACGCGGCTGCCGATCGTGCGGGTTGATGAGGCAACGGTTGCACAATCGCAGCTTACGTTGAGTCGAGACCCGCGAATCGCCGTCGAACTCGACAACATCGCCGGACTAGTCCCGACAGACTCCGATGCCAACGCCCCTCGCCCCGGCAACAGCGTGCTCGTCGGCCGATATCTGCTTTCGAGTGAGAATGATCTGCCGACCATTCGCCTGGTTCCGCGAAATGAGCGAGCCCGGGCGGATACGGCGACACTTCTCGTCTGGACAAGCAGTCGGTCTGCAATACTGACGACCCTGTTCCGAATTCATGGTTCCGATCGGCCCACGCGGCCGCTACGGCTCCGAGTGCCGAGCAGCATCGGTGCTCACTATCAGTTGCATGCTCCGCACGCTTCCACCCGGACCGAAAACCGCGAGGATGGATCGGTCGAAATTACGCTCGAGCCGCTGACTCCCTCGAATGAAACGGTGACAGTGTCAGTGGTATCGACCGTTACGCCGCCGTCCGATGCCGGCACGAACTGGATCCTTCCAAGAGTGACTGCAGCCGATGTTTCCGACGGTGACAACTACCTTGCAATTGCAACGAGTCAGCCGGCGCGCCCCGCGAACAACGCGGCAACAACAATTGTCAATGCCGAGCTTCCGACCTGGATTGCTGCCAGCGGCTCATTGACCGGTCAGCATGAATGGACCGCGTATGTGCTGAAAGGGCCAGCACAGTCGCAGGACTGGACCATCGCGCGCACGCCGACGACGCTCCCCGCCGGCCGGATGAGAACGGCACTCGTGCGGACCTACGTCGAAATGACCACAGCCGGCGAGCAGGAGGGTGTCACCGAAGCACTCGTCATCGATGCCGGAGGTCGATCGATCGACTTGAGCATACCGGAGCAATTCCGCTTACGGGCCGTGTTCGTCAACGGCCGCTCCGTCTCGGCACCCACGACCAATCCACTTGCGATACCTCTGGAAAACGGACCGCGGCCCCAAACCGTCGTGCTGTATTGGTCGCGAACAATTGACGCACTTTCCCAGTTCAGCGCCATCTCGGCAGTTTCTCCACAGCCGGTGCCGGCTGCCGAAAGTTCCGTATTCGTGTTCTCCGCACCGCCGAACCGTCGGCTATT
The DNA here is from genome assembly GCA_050246455.1 of Planctomycetaceae bacterium. Lineage (GTDB taxonomy): Bacteria > Planctomycetota > Planctomycetia > Planctomycetales > Planctomycetaceae > CAZVJA01. The sequence goes on along the minus strand of JBFWWA010000233.1, from coordinate 5,281 downwards.
CGTCCGTTCGGAAGGATTTTCGAGCCACGAATCCGAACTGGCAGCGATCACGGCAGAAGGTCTGCTGCAGGCGTTCCGCGAGAATGCGAACGACGAAAACACTGTGGCCGCACTCTGGCCTTCTCTCGTCGGACTTCGAGAGGACTTTCGACGCTGGCTCGATGTCAATTCAGCCGACAGCGCTAGCGGGCTCAGCATGTCCGAGGCACGGACCCGCCAGCGACTGGAATCGGTTGTCAGCAGAATTGACGATCTAGTTCCGGTGGTGGCGCGATCGACATCCCCCGCAACTGGTCGTGGAGTACCGGCGAATTACTTTGCCGGCAGTTTCCGAATTGAACCGATCCCGGAAAACCGCGATGTGCTGCTCGGCAGACCGCCAGCCGAGGGCGATCCTGCATCGTCATCCGTCTGGCAGATCGACCTGCAACTGTTCCGGCTCGGCATCGGAGGAATCGTCTTTCTAGCCCTCGCATTGATCGGCTGGAAGCTTTCGAACCGGTTCCATGCTCCATACAGACGATTGTGGGTGCTCATCGGATGGGGAGCGCTCGGAATTGTCTGGTGGTTATTGATGATACCGAGCATTGTCGGAGCGGTGATTCTTGCCGCGGCAATTATCGGTTTCGCGACGCGACGTCACCAGCAGATTCCCGACCAGGGAAGTCAGCACGAAAGTTTCGCACTCAACGCGTGAGCGATTCCGACGGAAGGCGATGTCGTTGCGGCGGGCTCCAGAAGCTGCCAGACAATAACAACTATCCCTGCGACGAGGCAGTACCACGCAAACCAGTGGAGCCGCCCCTTGGCGATCATACGCAGCAGCCAGCGAATTGCCGCGAGTCCGACAATAAACGACGTCAGAATTCCGACTCCCATAACAGGCAGCGAGTTACCCGCGCCGTCACCTTCCAGCGTGTCTTTCAGCATCAGAACCGACGCACCGGCGATTGCGGGAATTGCGATCAGGAATGAAAAGTTCGCTGCAGCGTCGCGACGCAGTCCACCGAAGCATCCGCCAACGATCGTCGTTCCCGATCTCGAAACGCCGGGGGCGATTGCGAGCATCTGAAATAAACCGACGCAGAGTGCGGTGCGAAATGGAACCCGTTCGAGCGTCTGCTCTCCGAGGCTTAGTCGCTGACCAAGGAACAAAAGGAGCGACGTGAACAGCAAACCACACGCGGCAAACACGGGGGATGCATACGCCGGCTCGATGTACTTCTTGAACAACAAGGCAGCGATGACGAGCGGCACTGTCGCCAGAACGATGGCCGCACACATTCTCACGCTGAGCTTCATCAAGTCGGAACGATAAACCCAACCGATCGCAAGCAGCGTTCCCAGATGCAGCGCAACGATCAGCTCAAGATTTCGTTGTTCATCGGTCGGAGTACCGAGCCAGCGTGAGAGCGGCTCCTGGATGATGACCAGATGCCCTTTCGAACTGATTGGCAGAAACTCCGTGATCCCCTGGACGACGCCAAGTATGATCGCCTTCAAGTACTCCGCATCCATTCCGCAGTATCTCCGGGCGAACGAGAAAGGATGTATGATTGCAGAAGTGCAGAGGGATGGGAAGGACGTCTGATGAACCGTGCAGGGCGGATTCATCGAATCTCGGAATTACGACGAGCCGATGCGGCGACTGATAGCATAAAGCGTCTTGAATCATCCATTCATCGCAATGCGACGAGCGAATCACCTCGGACGCTCGGTCAGATTCGATCCAGCGCGTCCGCCCAGCGTCCGATTTCCTCGACTTGCTCGTCGGAAGGATACCTCCGCTGTTCGTCGTTTCCATCCGAATCCGTGGCGATCGTCGTCGGAAACTTCATTGCGCGAAGAATCTTCGCACTCGCTTCAATTCTGGCAAAAGCGGGATCTGCTTTTCTCCCCAGCAGGTGAATCTGCAAGCGGTAATCGGGATGATTCTCTGGCGGCGGCATGGAAAGGGGTGCTCCCGCAACGCAAAGTCCGCGGAACGTCTCGCGATGCCTGAACGCGACGACATACGCAAAGGCTCCACCCGACTCATAACCGTGCGCAACGACTCGCGCCGGGTCGACATTGTAACGGGAAGCAAAATGCATGACTGCCTCTTTGATGAAGCCTGCGTCCCCCGGATTCCATCCCGCCGCTTCTGACGGCTTGGGTGCCAGCAGCAGCAAGCCGCGCGTGTCGCAGATGGGCTTCCACTTCTTGAGAACCGACTGCTCCATCCCGTCGCTTGACGGTTGCAGCCAGACGATGAGTCCGTAAGCGTACTTCGGGTTGTAATCTTCCGGTACGTAGGCCCAGTAGGCCTGTTCGCGGCCCGGCATGTCGGCCATGAATCGGCCTGTTTTCCGCTTGTCGGATTCGTCGTTCGGCTTTGCGTCGGCTCCCGCTTTCTGGTCATCCGCCGCGACTTCACCCGCCGGAATGGCCACACTTCGCAGCTCCGGAAGAATCTCGTCGGGAACTGCTGCGAGCGTTACATCGACCGTCCTCTCTTCACTTTCGTGACGAATTGTCACCTTGAGAGTCCCGCTCGGACGCTGACGGCTAACGAGATCGAATAATGCCACCGCGTTCGTAGCATCCGCTCCGTTCACCTTGAGAATTCGATCTCGCGCCGCAATTCCGGCCTTGGCAGCGGGACTCTCTGGATAAACAAAACGAACTCCGACCCCCTTGTCTGCCAGCTCCCTGGGCTCCCGCATGGGAAGGATGCCGAGATATCCCGCTTCATACGGTTTGAGTTCCGAAACCAGCTTGAGGGTCGCACTGACTCTCTTGTTATCACGGCTTACGACGAGCGCGATATCGTCGCCGGCGTATTTACCGCCGAGCGCGAATTTGACCTCGTCATGCCGTCGCACAGCCTTTCCCTCGACCTCGACGATGATATCGCCGGGCTTGAGGCCCGCTTTCTCCGCAGGGGAGTCGACCCGGACGCGATCAATCGATGCTTCGGCGGAGAGCGATCCCGATTTGAAGTTGATTCCCATCAATCCCGGCTTGAGATCGTTGCCGCTTTTCAATCGCTCGACTGCGGCATACACGTCTTCCATGGGAATGGCGAAGCCGATTCCCGAGTCGTACCACTCAATGCCTGCAGTCGCCTCGTTTTCCTGAGGGGAAAGGGGAACAAGAACGCCGAGCACTTTCCCTTCAATGTCGACAAGTGGACCGCCGTAATTGAGCGGTGACACCTTGGCATCGGTCTGAATGGCCTTGCCCCAGACCCGATTGAGAGCGCTGATGATACCGACCGAGATGCTCGGCTCTGCCGTCTCGTACGTCCGACCGAGCGCAATTGACCATTGACCGACCCGATTCTCTTTTTTCGGAGCGGCAACCGCAGGCGTGAGTCCCGATTCCTCGATCTTCAGCAGCGTGAGCATCTTGGAGTGATCGGTTGCGATATTGACGGCCGGAAACCGTCGCCCGTCCGCAAGCTCGACAAGAATTGACGTCGGCTTCGAGATAAAGTTGAAGGCGCTCGAAACGATGTGCCCTTCCTCAGAGACGATTACTCCGGTCGTCGGTCCCGTCACTGTGAGAACTTCGCCGACGCGATCGACACCGCCGACCGTCTGAATCCGCACCAGTGACGGACTTGCGATGGCTGCCGCCTGTTTGAAGGCCTGCTCTTCAAGTTCCGCCAGCGGGGGCGCCGCCCAGATGCAGCGACTTGAAGCGACAAAGGCCAACACCGCTGCAACTGCGGCGATATGAATCCGAACTCGAGTCGTCATACTTCTCCCGCTGATTCCGAGAACAGTGCGCCGGCGATCGACGAGGTTTTACTTCTCGTTCTTCCTGGGAACGGTGAGTTCAAAAGTCTCCAGTCGGTTCTTGCGCCGAACGACCAGCTTCAGAGTATCGCCGGCTTCGAGACGGCCTAGAGCCGATTTGAATGCCCGGCTTGACTGGATCAGTTCATCGTTGACAAAAAGCACCAGATCGTCCGGTCGCATTCCCGCCTTTGCCGCCGCCGAACCTGTAATCACGGTATCGAGATAGGCAGGCGTTCGTTCCACGACGTCAGGAATAAGCACGATTCCGAAATCGAGCGGCCGGTAACGAATGGCCATCTCGGATTCGTCGGCGGATTGATTGTTCGACGACTTGTACTGCCCTGTACGAATCTGTGTGACCAAATCCGCGAGTTCAGAGACGGGAATTGCGTAATGAATCCAGGTGTTGCTGCCGGCGTTGCGCAGTTCTTTGCCGATCATTCCCAGGAGCCGGCCGTCGCGGGTCGTCAGCGCTCCCCCCGCCGCGCCGGTGTTGTTCGTCGCGGAATCGACGATGTAGACCGGGCCGTCGTAGGCGACATCGAAGGCCCCTCGCCGCGCGGAGAGCTTCGTTCTTGCCGAGATCACCCCATGCATTACGGAAACCGGCTCGTCGCCCGTGGCCACCTTGAACATATTGCTGAATGCCAGGACGCGCGATCCAGTGCCCGCCGTCAGCTTTCCATCGAGCTCAAAGTAGGGCAGATCGAGCCCTTCGGCGTCGATTTTGAGAACCGCGAGATCGCGGTCCGGCTCATAACCCAGAACCTTCGCCTGATAGCGACGTCCGTCATTGAGAACAATTATCACGTTCTCACTGTCGAGAACGTGATTCCAGACGGTAACGACGTGTCCTTCGGGAGAGACGATGAACCCGCTGCCATAGGCTGCGAGATTCCGCAGCCCGCCGGCGCCGAAAATCTTCACAACTCGTGGCAGCGCCTGATCGACGCCCTCTGTGAAATCCTGAGCATGCGTCGTGCTCAAGAAACAGAGGAATGCAACAAACGACCGCAGAACGGTCTTTGGGTGAACCACAATCTTACACTGGCGGCTGTTCGTCATCCGGTCATCTTCCAAAGGCTGCTCGCTCGACGCGCAGGGTGACATATTCATCGCCGGAATGCCGAACCAGAATCTGATTCGGGAATCTCAGACTCTGAAAGTCGCCGAACTCCAAAAAACGAACCTCACAGGGATCGACATCCTCTCCGAGCCAGACGTCGAAACCGGCGGGATTCCCGTCGGCTGGAAAAAACCAGCGCGAATCGGCTCCTCCCTGCGCAGTTGCGAGGACGTCGACAATTTCGCCCCGTCCGACGAGGGGTTCACTTCCGAAGTAGGAAAACACGCTGAACCCGGCCTCGCCACGCGACAGAATCAGCCGCAGATGCAACAGCGCCGCCAGAAGTCCGCCGGTTCCGGCCGGCTCATCCTGGAAACCTTGATCCGCCTGCTGAAGATACGTCATACCGCCGGTTTCGAGCGACGCGAAA
>JBFWWA010000232.1:0-7364 GCA_050246455.1 Planctomycetaceae bacterium | reverse complement strand
GACGTACAACGTTCGGGCGCGACACGAAATTCCACCGGGACGACATGGACCGTCAGCCGAATTGCCCGGCGATGAGCTAAGTTGAACAGGTCAATGTCTTTGTGGCGGTTCGGGATGTGGGCCGGGGTGCGACGCGCGCATCAAAAAAAACCAGGGAGTGCAATCCCTGGGCTGGACATGAGCGATCAGTGCGAGTGGTTTATTGATCGATGACCCAGACGGTGCGGCCGCGCGCTTCGCGGAGCACTTTCTCGGCGACGCTTCCCATGAAGGACCGTTCTGTCGACGAGCTGCCGCAGCGTCCGAGGGCGATGACCTCGTAGTTCCCCCCCTTCATCTCGTCGATGATGGCAAGCGCTGCGACCACCCGCTTGGCTTCAGGAAGGGCGTCGCGGACTTCGAGCTTCGCGTGAATCGTCGAGTCGGAAACTCCGGCGGAGGTCAAGAGCTGCCGCAACTCGTTGAGGAGCCGTTCGCCCGCCGCCTTCCGGGTTGCGGTCAGGTCGTCGATCACCTGACGGTAGACCGGTCCGCCGTCGGTTCCCCGGTCGAGCAGGTATTCGGGGAGCGTCTCCACGACGTGATAGAGCGTGATCTTTGTGCCGGTTCCCTTTGCGACCGACGAAGCGACAAACTGAACCGCGTTACGCGACGCCTGCGTACCGTCGACAGCGAGCAGAATATTCACGGCGAAATCGTCCTTACGAAGCGTTCGAGAATTCCGATTCTGGTTGCGTGCGAATTTCGCGATTCTAACGCGAGGTGGGCGGCTTGCCCAGTTTCACGGAGCAGCCCCGCCCGGCGGAAATGCTCCTCCCGGGGCATTTTTCCGGGATTCTTCGCAGTCTGCGCCATTTCTCAGGCTGCCGTATTCGTCTGGACTGAAACGTCGCGAATCGGTTTAATCCCCCGCCTCATTCCGCGCCCGCAATCCGTACCGGGGCCGCCTGCCCGGTCGAAACCTCTGCTGTGAACGACCAATGAAATCGGACGCTTCCGTAAACAGTTTTCTCCGCTTGCTGCCGCACGTCTGGCCACACCGTCGCAAGGTGTATCTGTCGTGCTTTTTTGCGGTGATTGTGGCGATCCTGTGGGGGCTCAATCTTTCGATCGCGCTTCCCCTTTTCGAAGTGCTTCTCGACAAGAAAACGCCGACGGAATACATCGACGCACAGATCGACAAGGCGCAGGCGGAAATTGATCAGAACTCCGCATCGGTCGATTCTCGCGGAGTTGCGCTCGAGAAGCTCGAATCGCGCGGCGAGGAAGCCGACAAGGAGCGTGCGGAAATCCTGCGGCGGCAATCGCGCGATCAATTCAAGCTCGGCAACGATTCGAGAAAACTCGCCCTGCTGAAATGGGCGAAGGCGGAAGTCATTCCGCTTCTCCCTGCCGATCAGTTCGACGTGCTTGCGATCATCCTGGGCGTGCTGATGCTGGCGACGGTCCTCAAAGGGATCTTCATGTTTCTGCAGGAGACGCTCATCGGGAGCGTCGTGGAACTCACTGCCATCGGCGTCCGGAAGGAATGCTTCCGGCGCGTGCTCGCCCTCGACTACCAGACCGTTTCCCTCGTCGGCACACCCGACCTGATGTCGCGATTCACTTACGACATGAACGTCATGTGTTACGGGCTCCGGCTCGTCTGTGGCAAGGTCATTCAGGAGCCGCTCCGTGCGCTCGTCTGCATCATCGGTTCGTTCTGGATTTGCTGGCAACTGACGCTGCTTGCGCTGTTGCTGGCACCGGTGGTCGGGCTGATGTACGCGCGGATGGGAAAGACGCTCAAGCGTGCAAGCCACCGCGTCATGGAGAGCATGTCGCGAATTTACAAGACGCTAGAAGAATCGTTCGACGGTTTCAAGATCGTCACCGCGTTCAACGGAGCGGCCACGCACCGCCGCCGCTTCCATCGCGAGAACAAGCATTACTACAAGAAGGCGCTCAAGATCGTCGAAATTGACGCACTCACGAGCCCGATCACGGAGATCATGGCGTTCATTGCCGCTTTCATGGCGCTCTTGCCGGGCTGCTACCTCGTCCTCCGCGAGACGACGAGCATCTGGGGCATCCGTCTTTCGAGCGAGCCCCTCACCATCGGCCATCTTATCCTGCTTTATATGATGCTGGCGGGAACCATCGACCCGGCCCGCAAGTTATCGACGACGTATGCCAAGCTGAAGCGTGCGACGGCCGCCGCCGACCGGATCTTCGAACTCATCGATACCAAGCCGCTCGTGAAATCGCCCGCCAGCCCGCAGCCTCTCGCGCGGCACACCGAGTCGATCGAGTTCAAGAACATCAGCTTCACCTATACCGGTAAGGCCGACGGCGGCAGCCCGCGCCCGCCCGCGCTCGAGAACGTCAGCCTCACGATTGAGGCGGGAGAGGTGGTTGCGGTCGTCGGTGAGAACGGTTCGGGAAAATCGACGCTCGTCAACCTTCTGCCGCGCTACTACGATCCGCACAATGGGTCGATTCTGATCGACGGCGTCGATATCCGCGACGTCCGGCCGCGCGAGCTGCGCAACCAGATCGGGGTTGTGACTCAGGAGACGCATCTGTTTGACGAGACCATCTCCGAGAACATCCGCTACGGAAAGACAAATGCAAGTCGTGCGGAGATCGAAGCGGCCGCCCGCCAGGCCCACGTGACGCAGTTCATCGACCAGTTGCCGGACGGATTCAACACTGCCGTCGGCGACAAGGGAAGCAGGCTCTCGGGAGGACAGCGGCAGCGCATCGCGCTGGCGCGCGCGATCCTTCGTGATCCCGCAATTCTCATTCTCGACGAAGCGACCTCGGCAATCGACGCGCAGAGCGAATACCTGATTCATCAGACGCTCCGCGAGTTCGTGAAGGGGCGGACGACGTTCATGATCACGCACACCGTCAGTCCGAGCATTCTCGACCTCGTGACGAAGATCATCGTCATGGACCGCGGCCGCCTGATTGCCGCCGGCCCGCACGAAACGCTGATCAGCACCTGCCCGATTTATCAGCGTCTCTTCAACGCCCGCTCACAGAAGCGGTTCGACGACGACGCCGCACTCCGGGCCGCCTAGTGGAAGACGGGAATTCGCGACGGTTCTTCGTCTCCTGACCGCAATATGCGCGCCGGTGGCCCCGATTGCTTGCCAGAGGGTGTCCGGGAATTCGAAACAATTTCCACGGAGATTCCGGGGCACACTTCATTTTTCCCCGGCCACCCGATTTCCAGCCCGAAGATTTGGACTCTCATTTCCAGCGATTGTCCCGGCCGGGAATTCCCGGACGGCCTCTGTACAGCAACCAGTGCCACCCGCTCCCGGAGCATAGACATTCCTGTCTGTGCACTTCGCGAGTCGATCGTCCATCGACACAGACCGGAATGTCTGTGCTCCAATACGGACAATCGGGAGAGAGGCATTCCTGTCTGTGCTTTTCATTTGGCGGGATCGCAGATCGCCGAGTTCGGCAGCGAATCGAGTTGGGCCGGTAATTCGTCGCGAGACTCGCAAACCGTTCGCAGGGGCAAAGCGCGTGGGCCTGATGCGGTTTTCTCATGCTGCCATGACCGCTACGATGGATAGGACCTCCGTTCCGTCTTCGTGAACCTCGAGTGGAGCTGGCAGCGAATGCTTCGGAATCGTTGCAATGCTGGTGCGCGGATGATCTGGCTGTTCGCGCTTGTTGCGTTCTCGTTCGACTCCACTTCGGTTACTGCCGATGATCGGCCGGCGGGCGCGAGCGGAGCGGGCGAAGAGTGGCCGAAGTGGCGCGGGCCGCGCGGAGATGGAACGTGGCATGGACCGAAGCTCGCGGAGAAGTTTCCGGAGGGAGGACTCAAGCGTGTCTGGCGAATCGACATCGGCGGCGGCTATGCCGGTGTGACCGTTGCCGACGGGCGCGCGTACCTCTTCGATCACAAGAAGCCGATAAAAGAAGGGGCGGAAAAGTCGGACGAAGTTGAGCGGCTGCTCTGCCTCTCGGCCGACGACGGCAGCCAGATCTGGAAGCACGAGTATCCGGCGACTTACGGCAACCTCGACTACGGCAACGGACCGCGCGCAGCACCGACAGTGATCGGAGAGAGTGTTTACATTCTCGGCGCTGTCGGCGACCTTCGTTGTCTCAACGTCAAGAGCGGAGAACTGGTCTGGTCGAAGAAGCTGACGACCGACTTCGACGGACGCGTTCCGAACTGGGGCTACGCCGCGTCGCCGTTTCTGTACGACGATCTGCTGATCGTGATGCCCGGCGGTGCGCAGGGGACGAGCGTTGTGGCGCTGCGGCCGGAGACGGGCGAAATGGTCTGGAAGTCTCTTTCCGACGAAGCGGGCTACGCGACGCCGATCGTTTACGAGCACGACGGAAAACCGCAGATGATCTGCTGGACGCCGTCGCACATTCGCGCGGTTGATCCGCGGGACGGGAACGTCTGCTGGTCGGTGCCATACGAGATTCAGTACGGCGTCTCGATTGCCACGCCGATCTTTCAGGAAGGGCTCGTCGTCGTCTGCGCGTACTGGGCCGGATCGAAGGCGATCACACCGGTGGCCGCCGGCGGTGAGGCGCCGCTCGCGTGGGAGGAGAACCGTTATCTGCGCGGCCTCATGTCGCAGCCGCTTTATCGGGACGGGCTCGTCTACCTGCTCGACAAGACCTACGGACTCACTTGCTTCGAGCTTAAGACCGGCAAAAAGCTGTGGGACGACGACAACAAGATGACGCGCCGCGATCGCAACCCGCAGGCGTCGTTCGTCTGGCTGGGCGATACCGACCGCACGCTCATCCTGAATGCCGACGGGGAACTCATTCTCGCGCGGTTCACACGCGAAGGTTACCGCGAGCAGTCGCGTGCGAAGATCATCGGCGAAACGTGGGCACACCCCGCGTACGCGAAGAACAGAGTTTTCGCCCGTAGCGACACGGAACTTGTCTGCTTCGAGCTTCCGGTCGCGGAGTGACGGAATCGGCCCTCAAATCCGGACGAACAGCCTTCGCTTGTATAGCCAGAGGCAGATCAGCCAGAGGACGAACAGGACCGTCATCGAGAGAAGAATTGGTGCGTACGGATACGTCGGGCTGAAGAGGTACTCGACGAATCGCGTCTTGTAAGTCTTCGCTCCCCAGTTGAGTGTGAGCGAGTCGATCGTCGTGAGATGGATTTTGAGCATGGCGGCGACCCATCCGGAGATCATTCCCGCCATGCAGTACATCACGATCGAGTTCATGCCGACGACGACCAGCGGAAATGCGAGACGCTGGAACCCTTTGACGTCGATGATCCAGTAAAAGGCTGCGAGCGTCATCAGGCACCACCCGCCGCTGAAGAGTGCCCAGCTTGGCGTCCAGATTTTCTTGACAATCGGACAGAGGCTCCAGCCGTTCCAGCCGAACTGCTCCGGAGAGATGGGCCAGATCGTGGTGTCGACCGCCATCGCGACGAGGAAACAGATTGCGCCGCCGGTGATAAGCTTCTGGAACTTCTCCCCGGGCCGTTCGGCGCCGCGCAGAAGTGAACCCGCAATCAGGCCCAGAATCATCGTCGCCATCGACGGCACGAAGTTGAGGGTCTGGTAGCCGCCGCCGTTGATCCAGAACTTCTTTCCGCGCCATTCCTCTTCGGGCCTCGGGAAAAGATTCAGGAACCAGCGGTCCGCCTCGGCCGCGAAATTCGTGTGCTTGTTCCAGTGGGCGGCCAGTCCGCCGAGCTTCTCCCATTCCGACGGATCGAATTTGCGGACTTCGGTCATGTACTGCACGATGTCGCTGTTTTCAGCGGGAACCGGATGGAAGTAAAACATCAGCCACGAACCTGCCAGTACGACCACGAGCGCCGCGAACTGGAACCAGAACCGCCGGTTGACGAGCAGCGCGACAATGGCGTAGCCCAGGCCGATCTGGGTCAGCACGTCTTCGAACGTGAAGTTGGTCATGCTCGAACCGCGCGAGCGGAGGAAAATGCCGAGCGCGATGAGAATGAACGAGCGCAGCAGCACGTGCCCCCACCAGGCGAGCTTTGAGTCGCCGCGCGATTCTCTGCCGGCGGCGGAGAAGGGGAGCGCTGCCCCGACCATGAACATGAACGAAGGCTGAATGAGGTCCCACGCAACGCAGCCGAACCACACGACGTGCTCGAGTTGTATTGCAAGAGTCCGCCAGAGCGATTCCCACGCCGTCTGAAAGTTCGTCCCGTCATAGCGTGTGGCGACCATCGGGAACTTGTGATAGACCCGCGCGATCGCAAATCCGCCCGAAGCCATGGCGAGCATCACGAAACCGCGATAGGCGTCGAGCGAAACCAGCCGTTTCGGTTCTTCGAGCTTCGAAGACTGCCCCATGATCGTAATCTCGATTTCGTTTCGCGGATTTCGGTCGAAGCCAACGGCCTGAGGCCTCTATTGTGGCTTCCGCGCGAGCGCAGGGTCAATTCCGAATGGCCGCGGTACGGAGCGAGCGTCTTCGTTTGCGCCGCTTGATCAGCCACATGCTGATGCCGGTGGCGTAAAGCAGGTCGACGGCAAGACAGGCCGCGAGATAGAGAATCTTCGTCGTCAGGCCGCCGATGCTGCCGTAGTGGAGCTCGTGCGCCCACTCGTTCGTCAGGCGATCTGCAAAGGTCCGCTTTCGCACCGGTCCAATCTGCGTTGATCGCACCTCGCCGCTCAATCGATCGCCGGTTACGGTCTCGTTGTGCTGCGGCTCCGTATCGGTGGCCGGATAGTTCAGCCCGAACAGGACGTTTCTCGCGCGCGAGTCGTCGACCCGGATGTATTCGATCGCCGCACCCGGGAAACCGGCCTGGACTTTCCATGTCATTTCCCGCAGCGGAAGCCGCTGACTTTCAGGCGGGAGCAGTTCAATGTTCGGAGCTTCAATTTCCGACTCATCGGGTAACGCGGCCGGCGGGGTTTCTCCACAGCTCCAGTAAACGAGCGGGACCATGACCTGGGGATAACCCCAGAGGAGTGCCGTCAGAATCATGACCAGCAGAAAAGGGAACGCGAGGAGTCCCATCAATCTGTGGCTATCGTGATACGCCAGGAATCGGCTCCGATGGACGCGAACGACGAAAGCGCGGCGAAAATGTGCGAAGCCCCGCCACCAGAGCAACAATCCGGTCAGCAGTTCCACAAGAAAAAGCACGACCGAGGCATCGACGAGCTTTCTGCCGAATTCGCCCGCACAGAGACGGATGTGAAGACCGATCGCAATCTGCAGGCAGCCTTCGATCGACAAGGAAAAGTTGTCGACGGTTCCGACAACCTTCCCGCTTCCGGGATCGACAAAGACATCGATCCAGAAATAGTCCGAGTCTTCCGTGACGAACGCCATGTAAAACGGTTGATCGGCCTTCGGAAAACTGAGGAACTTTCCGT
>JBFWWA010000231.1:0-7368 GCA_050246455.1 Planctomycetaceae bacterium | reverse complement strand
GACGTTCCCCGGGCGCGCCAGCAAGAGCAGGTTGACCGAAACGGCAACGAGCATTCCCCGCTTCCATCCCGGCTGGCGCAGGTATCCCGCAACGAGTGCGAGGCAGACGAATGTGAGAGCGTGGCTGAGACCTTCCGAAAGAATGACGTCGAGATATCCGATGAGCCCGCGCGACCAGTGGCCGAGCATCACATCGAGCGTGCTCGCGGCCGCCACGATTCCGCCGAGCAGCCACCAGCTGGTGACGGCGGAAAGTTCCCACACCAGAAGCGAGATACCCAGAACCAGCACCAGCTTCCAGGCACGCACTCCGGGAATGAGGCGATCGCTGCCTCCCCAATGATTGACGACGCCGAAATCGTCGAACGTCGCAATCGAATGATCCTCCCCTCCGTCGAAAACCTGAAACGCATCGAGCCAGTACGGAACCAGCGGCGTGCGCATTTCCGAATGCGTGAGGTAGCTGTTCGAGTCCGGCGCGGAGATGAGGTTGTTCCAGCCCGGGACAAGACCGGCGAGAAGACAGACGGCGCAGCTCGCGGTCAGGAAGATCCGTTCACGCGTGCGGATTTCCGGACGCGTGGGGGAGCGCTTGCTCAACACTCCGCGCAAGGTTCCAAACAACAGAACGCAAGCGACCGGGATCATCAGGGTCGCTGCACGCCGCTTGAGCGGCGGTTGTCCCTCGGGGTTCACGACGAGCGAATACGCGAAGAGCGCGGGGCGGACCCGTGCGTCGTGCAGGCTCGACCAGAGAACAATCCCCCGCTCGGCATCGAGAAAGTAAAGCCCTTCGCGCTCGCCGACCTCCGCCGCCGTGCTCACCCGTTCGAGGTCTTTCCCTTTCTGCCGCAGCGCGCAGTTGTCGGGAATGGGACGTCCGAAGTCCGCGCCGTTGACGAGCCCGCCGATGTGCTCAATGTCGGGAGCCGAGCCGAGATCGAACTCGGTTGAACGCGGCCTGAGTGCGAAGACGAGCGCCATTCCGATCGTCGCCGCAATCGACAGCCAGAACCCGGCCGCGACGCCGCGCGACAGAAAACTGCGAATCCGCGAAGCCTGATGAGTTGCGGGATCGGTCGACATCCTGCTCACGCCGCTTTCTGCTGGGCCGCGATCTCGCGGTGCTCGGTCTTCGATTCCTTCGGCGCGGCGGACTCGGCCGCAATCCACGAGTAAACGCCGGCATCCACCGCTCGCGACGACGACTGACCACCCACGCAGTACGCGAGCATTCCCAGGGCAAACACAATGACCGAAGTGCAAAAGCATGCCGCCGCTCCGGCGACCGCTCCGGCGGAGAATCCTCCTGCCATCAAGGGAAGGGGTGCGATCGCAAACGGCGCTGCCGCAAGCAGCAAAAATGCCTTGAGCGGGTTGTAGCGCAGAATGCAGTGCGTGATGATCTGCAGCGAACGGAGCGTGTCGCGGAAGTAACGAACGTGGCTCTTCCCCTGACGCCGCTCGTAGTCGATATCGACGAACTTCACCGCGTACTGCTCGCAGATGAGGGCGATCGTGATCGACGTCGTGAACGAGAATCCCGTGCAGACGAAATCGAAGTAGCGCAGCGCAAGCGACCGGCGGAACAATCGGAAGCCGGAGTTCGCGTCCGGAACTTTCGTCCCCGTCACGTAATTGACGAGGCTGAGCTGGCAGAACCGGCCGATCCGTTTCGGGATCGAGCCGTAGAAACGATGCCCGGTCCGGGCGCCGACGATCATGTCGAACCGGGTTGAATCGGCGAGCAGCCTCGGCAGCTGGCGGACGGGGTAGCTGCCGTCGGCATCACAGATCACGACGCGCTCGTACTGAGCCGCGGTGATGCCGGTCTTCAGCGAGTTGCCGTAGCCGCGGTTGTACGGATGAGAGATGACGCGTGCGCCGGCGGCGCGGGCTTCTTCGGCCGTTCGATCGCGCGAGCAATCGTCGACGACAATCACTTCATGGCAGCTCGCGTGCTGCTTGAGGACCTCGATTGTTTCGCGAACGACCGAAGCGATTGCATCCTGTTCGTTGTAGGCGGGAATGACGAACGAGATTCCATCGCCCGAATCCGCGGGTTTGTCGTCACCGATGTAGACGCGCGGTCCGAACATTCGGACGTCGTCGTCTTCGGTACGGTTGGTCGTCCAGGTCGACATTGTCGGATTTCCCTTCACAATGTTCCGCTTTGTCGCGGGGGGTCGTCAGGCGACCCGCGCCGCCATCTTTCGTTCGTAGCCGGGCTTGATTCGACTGCACGAGAACTCGCGCAGTACGTGCGTTTCCCAGAGGCCGAGCATGAAGAGCCCCCAAAGGGCGTATTGATGCCGCCGCTCTCCGGCGAGGAATCGTCGCCAGGATGTTTCCAGCCCGCCGCGCCAGTCGAAGCCGAACCGCTCGAGCGCCCCGCCGCCCAAAGTCTCTTCAACAATGTCCCGCAGGATGCCGCGCATCCAGAATTCGGTCGGCGAGTTGAACCCGCTTTTCCGCCGGTCGACCATTTCCGCCGGCAGGAACCGGCGCGCCACCTGTCGCACGGCGTACTTGCGGCTCAGTCCGCGCATTTTCAGATGCGTCGGCAGCCTCGCCGCGAACTCCACAACGCGATGATCGAGAAACGGGCTGCGGCACTCGACGGAGGCCGCCATCGACGTCCGATCGATCTTCACGAGGATGTCGTCGACAAGCCAGGTCTTCATGTCGACATACAGTGCGCGGTCGAGCCAGCTCGCATCCTTCAGTTCGTGGAAGTACCTCCGGAATGCATGCCGCGGCGAATACGTGAGTGAGGCATGCTGCAGCCCCAGCCCGCCGTATTTCGTGATCGCGCCATGTTCGGAAACTTCCCGCCACCGGTAGTGTGCGTCGGCTTCCGTTCCCGAGAGGCCGCGGCGGAACTGTTCGATCCGGAAGCGGCGGCTTCGTTTCGCGCCCGATTCCGGAACCATCCGGCTCAGCAGGTCGAGGCCGACCCGCGCCGGGCCCCGGAAGGGATGCAGGTAACGTCGCAGCCAGTCGGCATGGTACGTGTCGTAACCGGCGAAGAGCTCGTCCGCCCCGTCACCCGTCAGTGCAACGGTGACGTCGTTCCGCGACATTTTCGCGAGCAGGTACATCGAAAGCGAGGAGTCGTCGCCGAGCGGAACGTCCATCCGCCGCGCGAATTCGGGGAGCACGCCGCAGACGTCGTCGGCAATCAATTGCGGATGATGTTCGGTGCGTAGGAAATCGGCGGCGGCGCGCGAGTGCGGACTCTCGTCGTAGCCTTCGGCTTCGAACTCGATCGAAAACGTGTGCAGCCTGTTCTTCCGGAACCGGCGCATCAGCCCGACGACTGTCGTGCTGTCGAGCCCTCCCGAGAGAAACGCCCCCAGCGGGACGTCACTGTTGAGTCGGATGCGCGTCGCGTCAGCCAGAAGCGCTTCGAGCTCGTCAATCAGGTCGTCATCGTGACGGTTCGTCACCGGGCCAGCCAGAAACTGGTCGGCGAGATTCCAGTACGGCCCGCTCGAAAAACGGTTTCGCTTCCAGACTCCGCAATGCGCCGCCGGCAACTGACGAACGCTCGAGAGCGGAGTCTTCGGCGAGAGAATATAGTTGAGGTGCACGAAGTCGAGAATCGCCTCATGATCGATCGCGGTGTCGACCAGGCCTGAAGCGAGAATCGGCTTGAGTTCCGAAGCGAAGATCAGGCCGCCGCGCGGCAATTCGGCGAGGAAAAGAGGCTTCTTTCCCAGCCGGTCGCGCGCGATGAATACCGAGTCGTCCCGCGTGTCGTGAATTGCGAACGCGAACATTCCGTGCAGTTGTTCAACGACCCGCGTTCCCCATTCGAAATACCCCGCCAGCAGCACTTCCGTGTCGCTCTGCGTCCGGAAGCGATGCCCGCGACGCCCGAGCTCGGCGCGGAGATCGCGATGGTTGTAGATCTCTCCGTTGAAAATGACGACCGCCCGGCCGGACGGATCTTCCAACGGCTGGTTCGCGGCGGATGACGTGTCGAGAATCTGGAGGCGACGGTGGGCGAAGCCTCCGTCATGCCAGGTGTAGGTGCCGGCAGCATCGGGCCCGCGGTGGCGCATGGTGTCGGCCCAGGCGGCGAGCGATGGCTCGTCGACGGTCCGCCCCGCGATTCCCAGAATGCCGCACATGGTCCCCCCGAAACTCACTCGTGTAGGGTGGGCTCCGCCCACCAATGTTTTTTTGAATCAATGCAAGTGGTGGGTGGAGCCCACCCTACCGGCTGGTTCGCCGTGCGATCGCCACGACGGACAGCCCGAACGAATCCCGGAAAAACGGATCGACCACGCGGGCCATCGGCACGACGAAGCGATCGTAGAACGCAAGCTGTGTATTGATGGACGGGGCGTCGAGCGGTCGGGGCGAAAGCAACCGTTGGTTCAGCCACCACCCCGCGCCGCCGAGTGCATTCACGTAGAACGATTTCTCCACGCACCAGCCGCTGTCCGCGAGTTTCCATTCGAGGGTGCGGCGCGTGTAGCGGCGGAAATGTCCCGCCGCTTGATCCATGAATCCATAAAGCCGCTGGTGCGCCGGGACGATGATGCAGATCGCTCCGCCGGGAGCGATCGCGTCGTGTAGTCCACTGAGAGCAGCGACGTCGTCGTCGATATGTTCAAGGACGTTTGAACAGAAGATCGAATTGGCACCGTACTGCGAGAGGCGCGCGACAATGGATCGATCGTTCAGATCGACGACCGCGGTCTGGAGATCGGCGGACGGATACCTGCGCCGCGCCTCTTCAAGACAGACGGGATCAATGTCGGCGGTGATGACACGGCCATGATTGAGCAACAGGCCCGTGTACGTTCCGAAGCCGGTTCCGATTTCGAGCACCGGTGCGGCGAGCCAGGGGCGGACGGAATCGTAGAGGTAGCGCGCGTAGCGATCGGCATGCGCCATCGCCGGGCTCATCGTCGCCGAGCCGATCGGCAGCGCAGCAACATCCGGCTCGCAGGTTGTGCTCATCCGTGAGGCCTCCCCGAGCGACCGCCGGCGCGAACCTGTGGCCCGCGTTGTCGTCCCTGCGCGGCGATCGCCAAGCGGCGATTTTTATGAGAGATCCGCGTTGAGTGTCAATAGAAATGCGATAGCTGGCGAGACTGGGAGATTCGCGAAGATTGGCGGGAATCAGTCGGCCGCAAGTTGCACTACTTGCCTTACGCTTTCCAATATCCTCGCCTTTGCGAGGGGTTCAACATTTCGTTGAGTATGTCGTGCGAGGCGAAGTCCGACGGCAAGCCGTCGGCTTGGGAAACTGCCGGGTCTTAGGCCAATACTGTGGCGATCGAACCGGGGACTTGCGCCCCCGGCTAGAAAGTTCCGCCCTCCGGGGCTGAATCGTCGGGACCGAAAATCAGGGCGGCAGCGCCGTCGCATTTCAAAGCCCCGGAGGGGCGACACAGTATTTGAAGCGGTGCAGACGATGTTTCGCCGAGTGTGTGTCGCTTGAGGTGCGAGCACGAGGGGCGGTGTCAATTGATCGTCCGCGCTCGCACTGGCGGCTCCAAGCCGCCGCCATTGGCACACGATGCACTCTTCCGAAACCGGTAGCCGGTAACCGGCGGCCGGTACCCCGACTCCCGCCTCAGTGCACGTGGCTGCTGAGCTTGAAGATCGGCAGGAGCATGGCGAGCGCGATCGTGCCGATGATGCCTCCCATCAGGAAGACCATCAACGGCTCGATGAGGCGCGTGGCGGTCCCCACCGACGTGGCGACTTCGTGATCGAAGTAGTCGCTGACGCGCGTGGTGACGGGGCCGAGTCGTCCCGTCCCTTCACCCGAGGCAATCATCTGCAGCAGTGTCGCGGGAAAGAGCTTGTGCCCGTCGAGCGCCTGGTGGATCTGTTTACCGCCGGCGACATGATCGGCCACGACGAGCCAGGCCCGTTCGTAGAGAACATTGCCGGAGACGGCGCCGGCCAGCTTGAGCGATTCGATCATCGGCACGCCGGCGTTGAGCGTCGTTGCGAGCGTTCGGAGGCTGCGGCTCAGCGCGACCTTGCGGAGGAGCGGACCGAGAATCGGGAGATGAATCCACATCCAGTCGAGAGCGGTCCGTCCGAATTTCTGTTTGCGAAAGACAAGAAACCCGCCGACGATCAGCACCGCACCCCCGATGTACCAGCCCCAGTGGGCGAGGAGCGAATTCGAAAGGGCCATCAGCACGCGCGTCGGCATTGGAAGTGCGAGCGAACGGGCTTCGAACATCGGGGTCAGCTTCGGGAAGACGTAGGCGAGCAGGAAGATGCAGACGCCGACGCACATGACGAGCATCGCCGCCGGGTACGCCATCGCCCCCCGGATCTTCATGCGTGTTTCCAGGTCGGCACGGGTCTGCGTTGCGATCCGTTCGAGCATTGTCGCGAGCGTGCCGCTCGTTTCGCTGGCTTTGACGAGGTTGACGTAGGTCTTGTCGAATCGGCGCGGAAAGCGGCCGAGCGCGGTCGAGAGGTCGTCTCCCCCCGCGACGTCTTTATGAATCTGGTCCAGCATTTCGCGGACGGTCGGGTTGTCGGCCTGTCGAACGAGCCCTTCGAGGGCCGTCGAGAGCGGGACGCCGGCGTCGATCATGACCGCAAGCTGGTGTGTGAGGTAGACAATCTCCTGCCGCGTGACCCGCCTCTGGAAGATTTCGAGGGGGCGGTCGTCGTGGGAAGAACCGCGTTCGATGATCTTGAGCAGGAAGAGGCCCTCCCTGCGCACGAGCTTCGCCGCTTCGTCGAGCGTGTCGGCGACGATCTCGCCGTCGCGGACTCGTCCCGCGAGATCGCGTGCCTGATAAGCAAATTGCATGATCGGTTCCTCCTCGGCTCACTCGCTCAGGTGCGGATCGGGCAGGACTTTTCGGGAAGCCATCCGTCGTCGCTGACGCGGAAGACTTCTTCGACCGTGGTGAGCCCTTCTTTCACCTTGAGCAGTCCGTCGTATCGCAGGGGAAGCATTCCGCGCGATTTCGCGCAGTCGCGGATGCCGTTTCGCGTCGGCTTGCCGGCGACCAGCTCGCGCATCTCGTCGTCGAAGACGAGCATTTCATGAATCGCAATTCGTCCCGAGAAGCCGGTGTTGCGGCACCGCTTGCAGCCGGTTCCACGGAAGAATTCCTTGACTTCAATTCCCATCCGGTCCATCGCGGCCCGCATCGCCTTGTGCGGCTCGTATGCTTTGCGGCAGCGAGTGCAGATGCGGCGGCAAAGGCGTTGTGCAAGGACCATATTCATCGACGCCGCAAGGAGGTAACCCTCAATTCCCATATCGATCAGACGGGTCACGGTGCTGCAGGCATCGGTGGTGTGGAGCGTGCTGAAGACGAGGTGCCCCGTGAGCGCCGCCTGGATCGCAATGCGCGCTGTTTCGGCATC
>JBFWWA010000230.1:0-7384 GCA_050246455.1 Planctomycetaceae bacterium | reverse complement strand
CGACCTCGTAGAGCAGATGCGAGCTGTAAAGAACCGTGCGTCCTTCCGACTGCAGATGCGTGATGAGATCGCGGTTGAAGTCGCGCCGCATGATCGGATCGAGCCCGAGCGCCGGATCGTCGAGAATCACAACCTCCGGCTTGTGCGCGAGCGCGAGCAGCAACCCGAGCCGGACGTTCTGCCCTTTGGAAAGATGCCGCACCTTGCGATCGAGCGGAAGTTCGAACAGCTCGACGTAGCGTTCCGCAAGTTTGTGATCCCAGGTCGGGTAGAACGGCGCGACGAAGCGGATGATCTGCTCGACCCGCATCCAGCCGAACATCACCTGGTCCTCCGCGAGGTAGCCGACGCGCTGCCGGACCTGGATCGGATCCAGTATGGAATCGGTCCCCGCCACCTGGAGAGTGCCGGAGTCGGGCTTGAGCAGTCCGAGGAGCATTTTGATTGTCGTCGTCTTGCCGGCGCCGTTCCGTCCAAGGAAAGCGAACGTCTGCCCTTTCTCGACGGTGAGGTTCAAGCCGTCGAGGACCTTCGTCTTTCCGTAACTCTTGTGAACGTCGCGAATTTCGATCACGGCCATCATTCGTCTCCAGCGTCAGCGTTGAGATCGTTGGTCGAATTCGATTGCGAATCGGTGAGTGCGAGGGCGTCGTCGAGCAGGAGGTGCAGGGCAGGGCCGTCGAGCCCCATCATTCGTCCCTGACGCACGAGCTGCGACATTTCGTCCAGAAATTTCTGACGATGCCCATTGAGCTGGGCCGAGTGTGACGCGCGCGAGACGAAGGTCCCTTCGCCGTGTCGCATTTCGAGAAGCTGCTCCGCGGTGAGCCGCTCGTAAACGCGGAGCACGGTGTTCTGGTTCACGCCGAGCTCTCGCGCGAGCTGCCGGACGGAAGGAACCTGCGCTCCGGCGGTGAGTCTTCCGGAGAGACATTGCGCCCGAATCTGATCGGCGATCTGCCGGGAGACCGGGACGGCCGAACCACGCTCAATGCGGACAAACATGGGAAATCCCCGTGAATTCTGCCAGTGACTACAGTTGTATAACAGTGGTGACGGGGTGTCAAGAACTTTCTTCAGCGAATTCTGGGCGTATGCAAGTTCACGGTTCTTGCGATGGCCGTGTCGCTATGATGCCGTCAAATCCAGATTCGATTCGTTCCCCGGCATTCAGTCCGAATCGCAATGATGCGCAAGCAGGTATCACTCATCCTGCTCGAAATGGCTGTCATGGCTGGCCTAGCGTTTGCGGCCGCCGCCACGATTATTCCGCTAAGCGTCGTCCTGCTGATCATTGCGCTTTGCACGGCCTTCGAGTTTTTCTGCGTTAGGTGGAAAAGTAATCGACGAAGTGGCGCGGTGGTACACGGATTAGCAAGCATCGCTGCGATCGCGTTGACACTCGCGGCTGCTCACCTTTATCGCCCGGCTAAAGTCATCGAGCAGAAACTCGATCAATCAGTCACGCTGCACAAACGCGAAATGAGTTTGGAGCGGCTCGCGTTCGAGGCCAGTGCCGAACCAGATCGATTCGGCGGGCGAATCCAATTCACCTTCGCCGCGGCCGACAAAGATATTGTCGTGCGCTGGCCTGCCGAGACGATGACCCTTCGGGAGTTCGTTGCCGCAATTGAATCGCAGACTCCGCTACGACATCGTTTCGGCCATTGCGGAAATGGAGCGACGATTCTCTACGGCGGCAATTGCGTCTTCGGTCTCTGGATTCGAGAGCCCGCTCTTATGGGTCCCGATCCTGCACGAAAGATCTATGACGGAGGTTCCTACATCCCTCCAGAAGAACTGCGGATGTAATCGCGTTCGGGTGGCTGGGGCGCACCTGCGGGTGGAGTTCGTGATCGACACCCACGGCCCCAGCGAGAGACCAGAGATACTCGAAGGACTGGGGCCGAGACGATTCCATGCCGTCGAATACGCTCGGGTGGCACGCCCTGAGTCTTTGAAGGGCGTGGTCGGGAATTGCGTCCCGGAGGGACTGCACGAGAATAGCCCAGCGATTCATCGCTGGGTATGCGTTGCGGAATCGATCGAGTCCCGTAGGGACGACTGAAATGTTCCTGGGGCAAACCGATTCGGCCGTCCCTACGGGACTCGGGATTTCATTTCCATGCCAGCCCAGCGATGAATCGCTGGGCTGTTTTCAATTGTCCCTGCGGGACAAATTCTGATCCGCCGGCCGCCAACCGAGGCTTTGACGGCGTGGAATCACAGCCGGTCATCGCAGCGCAATTCCCGGACAGTCACTGAAACTTCGAAGAACATGGTCGAATTCGCCAGAACCACGCCCTTGGCAGGGCGTGCCACCCGGTGCGGCCGGATGCCAGCCGCAAATCAGATCTCGAAGTCGGTCTTGCGGCCGAGGATGAGGTCGATCGTGTCTTGCGGAAGATCGATCGCGGTCGACGTGTCCCGGTTGAGGTCGGTCGGATTGATTCCGCAGTAAACCGACCAGGGGCCGAGATGTCGCCAGCGTCCGGCGCGCTTCGGCTCTTGCGGAAGCACCGGCGTGGTGCAGCGGTTGCAGCCGATCGTCGAGTAGCCCTGGAAGTGGAGCGGGTTCGTGATGATGTTGTTCGATTTCACGTACTCGCGCATCTGCTCGTCGGAGAAATTGACGAGCGGATTGACGCGGACGCAGTTCATCTCTGGGTCAACCGCGAGAATCGGGCATTTCTCGCGCTGACCTCCGTCCGAGCGGCGCAAGCTGCCGATGAGCCCGTCGTACTTCCCTTTCATGGTGAGCAGCGGTTCGGTCTTCCGCATGTGGCAGCACTGCGCCTGCCCTTCGGTGGTGAGATACAGGACGCCGAGCTCCTTCGTCTGCTCTTCCATCGTTTTCGGAGGCGAGAGCGTGATGACCTCAACGCCGTACTCACGAATGATCCGGTCGCGCGTGTCGAGCGTTTCCTGAAACAGCACGCCGGTATCGACGAACAGCACCGGCACCGGCACTTTCATCATGTGGAGCATGTGGCAGACGACGCTCCCCGCCCGCTGCATCGCCGAAAGCGCGGCGAGGCGCGTGCCGAAAACCTCGAGCGCCCACTGGATCAGCTCCTGCGGCGTGCGGTTCTCGAAAGTGGTATTCAGCTCTGCGAGGTCGGCTTGAGTCAGACGCGCCATTACGAATCGTGCTCCAATTCTGCCGCACCAGCGACGGTCGCGGCCCGTGAAAATCCGCCGGCCCGACCGCGGTGACCGGGCTGGCGAACCCCAATTCTAGCGGGACCGGCCACTGGAGCAATGCCGGTGAGTGAGCGGCCGAAAACGCTGCTTTTCGGCCCGAACCGCTCAGGGTTTGACGGCAAAGACCTTCACGCTCGCCGCGTACTCGTTGACGTCGTAGCGGCGCAGAAGGTCGGCCAACCGCTCGTGAAGTCCGTCTCCGCACGACGAACCGCCGAGTTCGACGATCGGCAACTCGCTCTCTCCCATCTTCGGGGAACAGCAGCCCGATTGCGTTTCCACTTTCGCATAGGCGTTGAGGTCCGAGCCGGAGTCGATCACTTCAACGTCCGAGAAACCCGCTTCACGCAACCAGGTTCGGTATTGCTCAATCTCGATCGCTCCGCCGATGCATCCCACAAACGCCGCAATATCCTCCGCCAGTTCATCGGGAAGCGGCTTCTTGAGGGCGATGTCGCTGACGGCGAGCCTCCCTCCCGATTTCAGAATGCGGACCATCTCGCGGAACACCGCCGGCTTGTCGGGGGCCAGATTGAGGACGCAATTGCTGATGACGCAGTCGACGCTCGCATCCGACAGTGGAATGCTGTCGATGGTCGCCAGATGGAACTCAACGTTTTGAGGCGTTCCCGGCCGCGCAGCGTTCTTCCGCGCGAGCTCGATCATCTCCTCGGTCATGTCGATTCCGATCGCTTTCCCATCCGGGGCAACTTTCTGAGCCGCGAGAAACACGTCGAGCCCGCCGCCGGATCCGAGATCGACGACAACTTCTCCCGTCTTGAGACTCGCCATCGCGGTCGGATTCCCGCAAGAAAGTCCCATGTTGGCCTCTGCCGGAATGGCGTCGAGCTGCTCCTGCGAATATCCGAACGCGTGCGCGACGGCTTTCACTCCATCGTGATTCGTGGAAAGTCCGCTGACGGCAACGGCACCGTACTTCGACTTCACAATATTGGTAATCGCTTCCGACATCGCTCAACTCTCCTCAAGCCAGGCCGATATCCGGCCTCGGATTTCGTCTCGAACACGGCGAAACATTTTCATCTTCTCATCGTCTGCACCGACGGCATCCGCCGGATCATCGAACGGCCAATGCAACGTGCGCGCCGCGCCGGGGAATACGGGGCACGCTTCCCGGGCGTTGTCGCAAACGGTGACAACGAGATCGAACGATTGATCCCGGAACCGATCGAGCGACTTGCTCTGATTCGCGGAGATATCGATGCCGATCTCTTCCATCGCTTTGATGGCTAACGGATGCACGTAGCCGGACGGTCTGGAACCGGCCGATTCCGCCTGCCAGTTCCCGTTTCCGAGGTCGTTCCAGAGCGCTTCCGCCATTTGTGATCGGCAGGAATTCCCGGTGCAGAGAATCAGTACTTTTTTCATGGGTTCGTCGCTTCACAACTGGAGCAGCAACCTTCTTTCTGAACACAGCGGCATCCCACCACGGCGAGCAGTGCGCCCAGAGTCGTCGCGACGATGTAGATCCAGACGTCAGCAACCTGGCCGCTGACGAGAGCCGGCGCAATCGACCGGGCGGGATTCATCGACGCGCCGCAGATTGGCCCGGCGAACATCGCCTCCAGGCCGACAGTTGCGCCGATGGCTGCTCCCGCCATGATCCCCTTTTCCTTCGCACCGGTCGAAACATTGAGAATCACAAACATCAATAGAAACGTCAGAACAACTTCCAGAACGAACGACTGCCACCACGTTCCCGCGGGGATCGTTGCGCCGAGCGTCGGATGTTCGAGAAACAGAACTCTGAGCAATCCGCTCGCGGCGAATGCCCCGGCCAGTTGAGCCACGATGTACGGAACGACGGTGGCGGCGTTGAATCGACGTGCCGCCAGAAACCCGATCGTGACGGCGGGATTGAGATGAGCACCCGAAATGTCTCCGAGCGCATAAATCATCGCCATGACGACAATGCCGAACGTCAACGCGATTCCAACATGCGTGATCGCTCCGCTCGAAACATCGTTGATGACAATCGCTCCCGTCCCCGCGAAGACGAGTGCGAACGTTCCGATCGCTTCCGCGACGTACTTCCTCATTTGCATTTCGTTCCCAATGAGCATCGCCGCTTGTCGACGTCCGCTTTCAGCATGTTTTCCAGGCAGGAGAAAAACCCGTCGAGACAATCGCAGGTGACCCGGTAGAGGTTCATCGTTCCTTCTTTTCGCAGCGAGACGAGTCCCGCTTCCTTCAGAACCAGCAGGTGCTTCGAGACGGTTGATTGATCGTCCCCAACGGCTGCGGTGAGGTCGCCGACGCACATTTCCTTACGCTGGATCAGGTCAACGATCAGCAGGCGGCTCGGATGCGCAAGCGCCTTCGCGATTCGTGCCCGCGCCTCGTATTGCTCTTTTGTCTTCATGGTTATTTGGCAATATAGCAATCTATTGGCGAGAGTCAACCTGTTGAACGCATTTCGTCGGGTGCACGGCGGTGCTCCTTCTGCTCGGCAGGAAATTCCCGTGATGCCACTCTCTTACTGCAATGCCTCTTGTCGTCACACGACCCAGACGCAGGGGCGTCTGGGCCACCCGCGAGGTACCGAAGACAGATCGCGACCACTCTCTCTTCGGGAGCATTGATCCGCACGCAAATTGGCCGCGCAACATTCGGCTTTCATGGAAGGAACAGGATGGCAGCGATACCGACAAGAATCGCGCACGCGATCGCAACCACGCCGACCCAATCCTCGAATGTCAACTTCGGCATCGATCGACCTCCCGCTCGCATTGTACTGCGGGGCGATTCAGAATCGCGCATGGCAAAAACGAAGACGGCCGGAGCATCGCTCCGGCCGTCTCGATTCACTCACAGCGTTCTTTTGTTTCCGCCGATCAGCGGGCCGCGTCCCACCACCAGCGACCTTCGGGCAACTCGCCCGCCTGTCCGCGCGATGCCAGGTTCGCGAGACGGGAGACTTCCTTCACGATACTCGAATCACGGAGCATCGAGATGAAGTCGCCACGCACGCCGCCGGCCACCTGGACGACGATGTCCTTGCCGTTGAAGACGCGATGGTTGACGACCGACATTACTGTCTCTGCCGGAGCATAGCTGGCCGGGCGGTATTCGCCCGTGCGGGCGAACGAGCCGAGGTTCCAGCCGGCGCGGTCAGCGAGCCGTTCATGCTCGACGATCGCCGCAACCAGCGAAAGATCAAACACGTTCTGGAGATCGGCGAAGACGAGGTCCTGTGCAGCCAGGTCCGCATAATTCTTCGTGAAATTCTCCGCGAACAGACGGTTCGTCGCTTCCGACTTGCCGGTGTGTACTCGCTTGCCGTCGTCGGTGATCAGTTCGTTTTCCGACTGGCAGAGGACCGAAGCCCCCTGAATTTCGAAGACGTTCCGTTCCGGGCTGTGAAGCACGGCGTCAACCTTCGGGCTCATCCACCAGCGGAGAGCGTCGATCGACTGCGACGACGTCTGCCCGGTCTGCTTCATCAGCTCGAAGTAGTCGGGAATGTTCGACCCGCCGTCGAGACGGCCGATGCCGATGAGCTTCATCCGGTAGTCGGCTTCCACGATCACGCGCGCGACGCGCGAATCGACCGGGATGCCGTTGACCTGAATGTCCTGCAGGCCGAGCTTCTTCTGCAACTGGGCGACCCAGCTGCCGACGCTCGATGCGTTCATTGCACCGCGCGCCTGGGAGCTCTCCGCGAACTCCTTGATGTTCTTGAGTCCTTCTTCCCGCGGCACGATGAGGCAGTTGTAGATGCCTTCACCACCCTGCGAGAAAGTCCGGAGCACGGTGACGAAGTCGTCGAGCTGCAGGGTCGGACGGCCGCTCGTCGCGCCGACCGGCTGGCCGGATTCGTTGTACTTCCACCCTTCGGCCGGTCCGCCGATGACGACTTCATTCTCTTCCGGATAAACGAAGATGTACTGAATCTTCGAAATGCCGGCCATCTGCTTCATGGTTTCGAGCACCGGCTTGCCGTCGGCAATCCGCTTCGCAACTTCTTTTTCGAGGCGGGTCAGCGAGACGAGACGCAGCGGGCTTTCTTTCGCCATGTCGGTGTTGATGTCCGCCTTGCGGGCCTTGAGGCCCAGCGACTGCAAGCGGCTCTGCTGTTCTTCGCGGGTGAGACGGACGAGCAATCCCTGCGGATCGACGCGCACGCCGGTCTCGAATTCCACACTCGAACCACCTTCAC
>JBFWWA010000229.1:0-7389 GCA_050246455.1 Planctomycetaceae bacterium | reverse complement strand
CGCGATAGGCGGAAATCGCCATCGCCTGCAGTTCCAGTCCCCGGTAGGCGAGCCCGAGGTTGTAGTACGCTTCACCCGAGAGCTTCTCGCGCGAAATCGCTTTTCGCAAAGCGGCGACCGCCTTGTTGTAAACTTTGAGGCAGTTGTAGACCGCACCGAGGTTGATCAGCGCCTTTGTCTGGCGCGGATCGATCATGGAAACTTTCTTGAAGTGCTCGGCCGCTTCCTCGTACTTCTTCTCCATGAAGTAGGCGGCGGCTATCCCTTCATGCGCGGCAATCAGCCGCGGATTGAATTCGAGCGCTTTCTTGTAAAGCTCGATCGCATCGGCCGGCTTTCGGTGCCGGACCGCCTTGTTCGCCTGTTCGCACAGGGCGTCAGCTTCCGCATCGGACGTCAAGCTCATACTTCGCTTTCCTCTCGACTCGATACGGAACCCTGTTCGCTAGACCAACGCGATGAGTTTATTCCGGGAACCTTCCTGGAACTCGATCTTCCCTTCCCGGGCAAGCCAGCCGACCCCCTGCATCACCAGGTCGCGGGGTGCGTCGATCTCCCGAGCCAGTTTGCTCAGGGTCACCGCCCCGTTGACATCGAGGTACTTCCAAACCATTCCGGCGATCATGCCGACGCTATCCACATGATGGCCGAGCGGTCCTTCGTCTCCGTTATCTCCCATGGTCGACTCTCCTCCGGTCTTGCGGCTCGATTATATGCCCGAACCGAACGACGCTTCAAAGTTTTTCCGGCAGGTTCCCGGATTGCCGCCGACCGGACCGCCGGGCAACGGGTCAGCCCCCGGGTTTCAGCGGGTGTTGCGAAAAGCGAACAGCGAAGCCGAAAAAGCGGCTCTTCCCCCCGCCCGGAAGCGGAAGATCGGGCTAAAATTCGTCCTCTTCAGGCTCGTACCGCAGGCTCGCGGTGATCGCTTCGAGCACTGGTTTGGAATCGACCAGTTCGTGGTCGGTCCCCTGATAATAGACCAGAGCGGTGAAGTCGTCCGTTTCAAATGCCCGCAGAAACGCGCTGTTGATCAGCTCGTAGCAGACGAATTCGACGTCGCGCGCCCCCCCCTGGTGCTCGCCGATCCGGGCCTTTGAAGGATAGACGTCGACCTCCTCATACGCTTCCTGAAGAGCGGAAACCGCGGTCTCGAGGACCTCTTCCGGGGTCGTCCTTCCGTAGAAGATGCTCAGCGACCAGAACGACGTATCGGGAGACTCCACGGTGATCGTTGTTTCGTTATCGCCACGTTGTTCGGAGAGCTCCCACAGCTCGGGGTATTCAAAGCGAATTCCGTGCGATTGATAGGTTTCGGACATGGATTGGATCGCAGTTTTCGAGCCTTCGAATAGGCCGAAGAAAGGGTTGAGACCAGTCGTCAAATCGGGTAATCTGGAACTAGAGATATTCAACGTCACGCCGCTGGGAAACACAAGCCACAGGCAAGTTCGAGTGGCTGTTCCCAAATCGCTCAAAGCGGATCGACAACCGGGATATTTCATCATTGCTTCAGGACAGGAATCGGTTGGGCGTCTGCAGATTCGTTTGAGTTCGCCGGCCCGGGCGCTCCTGTTCACACGAAAACAGAACGGAAATGGAATTCCGGTCGACCGGGCGGCTGCAATCGTAGTCGCGTTCTGAAAAACTCCAGGTGCTCAGGAACCGAAAATGGCCTCGACCCGCGCCCAAGAGGTTGCCGAGATTCTTTGGGAATTGAAGCGCGCCCAGAAGGTCGCGAAGTTCAGCGTGATTGCCAAACATGCCGGATTCAGCGCCGGCGCCAACGGCCGGACCGTCGTCACGACGATCAAGACGATCCGCCGCGACTGGCCGCACCTCGAATGGTGGCGGGCCATCAACGACGACGGCCTCCTCCCCAAGGATTCGGAGCACGAGGAAAAGCTGCGCTCCTCCGGATATGAGCTGGAAGACGCCGGCGGGAAGGTCAAGAACGTTCTCACCATCAAGCAGCTCAGCGAGCACTTGATGACCTGGGAAGACCAAGGCGGAGCAGCGGAGACTGCCTGAAACGGCAGTTCGAAATGCCGGTCGTTCCGCATCGATTTCTGTTCCGGTATTCCATTCCGGTCAAAAGGCTCGAGGGCATTCCGCGCAAGGGGGCCAGTCTCCTTGCGCTCCCCGCTGACGCCGCCCTCCCCGACTTCGGCGAGCTGGATGGCTTGCGCCCCTTCGCCGAGATCCGCGCCGCGTGGAACGTCGAGGGACTCGGAATCAGCGTGCAGGTGACCGGAAAGAAGATGCCGCTCGATTGCGATCCGAAGCAGCCTGCCGAATCCGACGGGCTGCAGATCTGGATCGACACCCGCAGCACGCAGACAATCCACCGGGCAAGCCGTTTCTGCCATCACTTCTGCTTCCTCCCCTCCGGCGGTGGAAAAAAGGGGGACGAAGCAACAGTCCTTCAGGTGCCGATCGCCCTCGCGCGGGAGGACGCCCCCCGTGCGAAACCCGGCAGCATCCGCGTCCAGCGGACCGATCAGAAATCGGGTTACCTGCTTGAAGCGTGGATCTCCGCCGACGCCCTCCAGGGCTACGAGCCTGAATCGAACCCGAAGCTCGGCTTCTACTATTCGCTGCGCGATGCGGAACTCGGCGAACAGAACCTGATCGTCAGCCGCGAACTTCCGTTCGCCCACGACCCGAGCCTGTGGGCGACGCTCGAACTCGCGTAACCGGATCGCCAAGAGGTCAGGTGGGTTGTGCCCACCAAACGAGCGCTGAGGTCAGGCACCCCGTGCCTGACATTTCCATGCGGCAGACACAAGTTTCTTTCATGGAACGGAATGCTCGTTGCGACTCTGCCAGCAACCCGTTTCGGCTCGATCGTCGACTTCGCAACTTCCGCGATTAAGACTTTCCGCTCTTCATCGCTTTCGCGCGTTCCGCCAACGCATCAAGACCGACGATTGCGGCACGGTCGCCCGCTTTCTTCACCAGGTCGCAGATCAGCCTCACCGCTTCAAACTGCGGATCCTCGACGACGAGACATGACGGGTGTGCGAGAAAGTCGTAGCAGGCGCGGTTCTCGATCGCCCATTCGACGCCAAGCCGCACCGCTCTGAGAAACCACTCCCGTTTCCAGAACAGGCTGCGATATGTGCTGACATCACTCACCGGACTCATCGGGACTTCAATCAACCCCGTCTGGGGATAGACATACGGCTGCGCCTGCTTTTGCGCCGCCACAATCGCCGCGTACACTTCCGCGGTCGGTTCTTCGTGCTCCTTTCCAACGAGATGCGCCGGGTACTTCGAGCTGATCCACTGGAAGCCGAGGTCGAGAAACATCCGCTGCAGATCGGGGCGTTCATCGAGCCCTTTGTGGAACCCGCCGGGAGTACGAAACCCGTTCGCCTCGATGCCGGCGCGCTCTTTCATCGCAACGCTCGCGAGCTTGATGTTCTCTTTAATGAGGGCGTCTGCCGAGAGTCCGCGCGCCAGCCACGGGGAGCGCTCGAATCGGAATTGCGCCTGGGGGATCGACGTGGCCTGCACGTTGACATGATCGTACGTGTGGTTGCCGATCGGGTGCCCTGCCTTCGCGAGTCCCTTCAGCCATTCGACGTCGGGCTGCTCCAGGGTCCGGCCGACGCAGAAGTAATGAATCTTCCCGCCGAGTTCTTTCGCGACGCGTCCCGCTTCCACGGAGTACTTTTTGGTGTCATCGTCGAGATCGCCTTTGCGGAAATCCCATTCCATCATCCCTCGTTTCGGATAATGCCGGCTCATTTCGAGGTCGAGCGTGATCGAGATGAGCGCTTTCCCTTCGAGGTCGTCACCTCGCACGCGGGAAAACCCGGCGGTCGCTGCAACCGCCGTCGCAATCGAGCCGGCGAGAAAACCGCGCCGCGTCAGTTTCGTCTCTCCGCTCGGCATGTCGGGCATCTCCAGTCGGATTCTTGGCACCGTTGAGAAGGGGTCGGCGAATGCCATCATAACCTTCGAATGCCGCCACTTGGCAACAGATTCTCCCCCCGCGATCTGGTACGATGCAGACTCCGCGATCAGAATTCCCGCCTGAAACTCTGGAACCTCCCGTCATGAAGTGCTGTTCGAAACTCTGCTTCACTCTCGTCGTTTGCGCCCTGCTCCAGACCTCGCTTTCCGGTTCCGCCGGTGCCGAAGATGCCCTCATCGGCCGCTGGAAGCTCGCGGGAGACGAGAAGGATTCTTCACCGCGCGCGAACGCCACGAAAAACCTCGGCGCGGATCTGCAGGGCGTTGGCCGCGATGACAAACCGGGCAGCGCCGCCGCCTTCGACGGGCAGGACGACGCGCTCGAAGTCGCCGACGGCCCCGCGCTCGACCTCGGCAGGAATGAGTTCACTATTTCGGTCCACGTCCACACCGACGAATCGCTCGACGACGCGCTCGGCGACATCATCGGCAAATACGATTCCAGGCTCCGAAAAGGTTTTCATTTCGGATTTCAGCACAACGTCGGCGTTCCGTCCTGCCAGGCGAACTACCGTCAATTGCAGTTCGGCATCGACGACGGGAAGCTCGACAAGGAATGGACCGACCACGGCCGACCCGGAAATGCGATGCTCATCTTCGCGCTTGCAGAGTTCGACGGTTCGCTCTACGCCGGAACCTGTGAAGCGGGCGAGACCGAGTCCGGGGGCGTCTACCGCTTCGATGCCGCGAACAACTCATGGATCAACTGCGGCATTCCATCGAAGGCGAACTCCGTCTCCGCCCTCGCCGTGTATCGCGGCAAGCTTTACGCCGCTTCAACGAAGTACCGTCTCCGCGGCTCGGCGCTCGGCGAATCGATGAACCCCCATCTCGGCGGTGCGATCTACCGGTACGACGGAGGGACCGACTGGACCCTCTGCGGATCGCTTCCGCAGACTGAAGCGGTCGGCGGGCTGGTCGTCTTCCGCGACCGTCTTTACGCATCGTCGCTTTACGCTCCTGCCGGATTCTTCCGTTACGAAGGGGGCTCCGTTTGGACGTCGTGCGCCGTTCCGAATCAGAAACGCGTGGAAGCGCTCACCGTGTACAACGGCGGACTTTACGCCACCGGATACGATGAAGGAGCAATCTACCGCTTCGACGGAGAGAAATGGACGCACTGTGGCCGGCTCGCGAACAACACCCAGACGTATTCGTTCGCCGTGCTCGACGGACGGATGCGTGTCGGCACCTGGCCCACCGGCAAGGTCTATGGATACCAGGCCGACAACAAGTGGATCGATGAAGGCCGGCTCGGCGAAGAGCTCGAAGTGATGGGAATGTCGGCTTACAACGGTCAGCTCTACGCCGGCACATTGCCGCTGGCCGACGTTTACCGCTTCGACGGCGGCACTTCCTGGACGAAGATCGGCAACGTCGATTCCACTCCGGACGTGAAGTACCGGCGTGCCTGGTCGATGTCGGTCCACTCCGGCAGGCTCTTCGTCGGCACGCTGCCGTCAGGAAAGGTTCTGTCGATTGAAGCGGGAAAGTCGGCGACCTGCGGTTCGCAACTCGCCCCCGGATGGCATCATGTCGCGGCGGTGAAGGGGAAGGATCGGCTGCGCATCTATGTCGATGGAGCTCAGGTGGCCGAATCGACGACGTTCGATCCAGACGCATACGATCTGTCGAACGACGCACCG
Source organism: Planctomycetaceae bacterium (assembly GCA_050246455.1). GTDB lineage: Bacteria > Planctomycetota > Planctomycetia > Planctomycetales > Planctomycetaceae > CAZVJA01. The sequence goes on along the minus strand of JBFWWA010000229.1, from coordinate 1,762 downwards.
CTCACTATCGGCAAAGGGCCGACCGACTACTTCAACGGCCGCTTGTCTGACTTGAAGATCTTCAATCGCGCGCTCGATGCCTCCGAGATCGGACAAATTGCCGCCGCAGTTCCCTTCTCGAGTGTCGAGCCGGTGGGAAATCAGAAGAATCCACAAGCGGTCGAAGAAGTGCTGTCCAGAAAGCGCGACGTGGCGAACGCCGCATGGTGGGGATTCGACGTCGAAGACTCGACCGATGCACTCCAGGCGGCAATCCACTCCGGAGCGAAGAAGCTGATCATCCCGAAGATGTCATCCGACTGGATCGTCCGACCGATCAAGCTCGCGGGAAACCAGGAGCTCGTGCTCGAAAACGGTGTGAACATCGTCGCCAAGCGCGGAGAGTACCGCGGCGGGGGAGATTCGGTCTTCACGGCCACTGAAGTCTCGAACCTCAAAATCTCGGGCTACGGCGCCGCCATCCGGATGCAGAAGGAAGACTACATCGTCGGCAGCGTCCTCGATAACCTCGGCTGGCAGCGCTGGTTCGGGCCGTACAAGAAGGCGGAGTGGCGGATGGCGCTCGCACTCCGCGGCTGCGAGAACGTCGAAGTCCACGGCCTGAAACTTTGCGACAGCGGGGGCGACGGACTCTACATCGACGGGGCGGGAAAACTCCCCGCCAGCAGGAACATCCACATCAAGGACGTCCTCTGCGACAACAACTATCGGCAGGGAATCAGCATCATCAGCGTCGAGAATCTGCTCGTCGAAGAGAGCAGCTTCAACAACACCTGGGGGACTCCCCCCTCCGCGGGCGTTGATATCGAGCCCGATTCCCCGAAGCAGCGCGTGCAGAACGTCGTCTTCCGTAACTGCCGGTTCAACGACAACTACGGCGACGGCATTGAAATCTTTCTGCCCCATCTCAAGAAGGAATCGGGCGACGTCTCGATTCTGTTCGAGAACTGCAGCGTCTCGAGTCATCGCGGCTCCGGTATCCGAGTTTCGAAAGTCTCCGAAGACGGACCGGGGGGACTGATCGAGTTCCGCAACTGCACCGTCGAGAACACTGAAGGTTACGGCATCAAAGTGCAGGACAAGGACGCGAAGAGCGCACGGCTGAAATTCATCGACTGCAAAGTGCGCAACACCGCCAACAACCGCGCCTACGACGGAACCTGGACGCCGGTCTGGCTGCACCTTTTCCGCCCCGAACTCACGAAAACTCCCGGCGGCGTCGACTTCATCAATTGCGAGATTGAAGACGACCATCCCCGCCCGGCCGTGGAAGTCCTGAGCGAAGCAGGCCTGTTTGACGTGACCGGAACAATTGCCGTCACGAACCCGCACGGAGCCAAAGCCGTGCTCGGCGAGAAGCAGGACGGGGTCACGCTTCGCATCGAGCCGCGCTGATAACGCTGCGATCTCAAATCAGCCAGAAGCAGACAACGGCAAAGAGCGTCGGCGGAAGGGCTCCCACGAAGAGACCCAGCGGGCTGATCCCCTCGGACTCAAACACTTTGGCCGTCTGAAGAATTCCGACGCCCGCCGGATTCGGCGCGTTGGCAATGACCGTCAATCCGCCGCCGGTGACCGCTCCGGCGACAAGCGCGTACTTGAGATCCGCGTCGATCCCCTCCACGAGCGATCCGAGATACGTCAGCGCCGCATTGTCGGTAATGGCCGTGAGAGACGCTGCGCCGAAGAAAAGCATCGACCCGTTGAGGCTGCTGATCAGCGGACGCAGCCAGTATTCCTGCAGGCTGCCGAGCGTGACGAG
>JBFWWA010000228.1:0-7420 GCA_050246455.1 Planctomycetaceae bacterium | reverse complement strand
GGCCGAAGAGCGGGGAAGGGATGTTCGTCGATTCGAGCAGCTTCTTGGTCCGACGCACCGACTCTGCAAGTTTTGAGATCGGCACGCAGACGTCGGTGACGTATCCCTCGCCGCCCGGCCGGAGCGCGAGCGATGCGTAGTAGGCATCGTAGCGCGCCTGCCAGAGGCGGTCCCGCTCCGGCTTGTCGATCGCCCACGCGAAATCCCCGCCTCCCAGTTTCCTGAGTATGCGGCCCGCGGACTCAGCCTGTTCCCTCACCGCGCTTTGCGAGCCGTGGAACTCGAGGAAGAGCGTTGGCGTGACAGCGTGATGGAGATTCGAGTACCGGTTGACCGCATCAATCTGGACCTCATCGAGTAGTTCGATGCGCGCCATCGGCACTCCCGCCTGCATCACCGCCATCACCGCTTCGACCGCGGAGTCGACATCGCGAAAGGGACAAATCGCCGACGTGATCGCTTCGGGAATTCGAGTGAGCTTCAATGTCAGCTCGGTGATGATGCCGAGCGTTCCCTCGCTGCCGACGAAGAGCCGCGTCAGGTCGTAGCCGGCCGATGATTTCCGCGCGCGGCCGCCGGTCTGGATGATCGACCCGTCGGCCAGAACGACAGTGAGGCCCAGGACGTTCTCGCGCATTGTTCCGTAGCACACGGCCGCACTTCCGGACGCGCGCGTGGCCGCCATTCCGCCGAGCGACGCGTCTGCACCAGGATCGACGGGGAAGTGGAGCCCGCACTGCCGTTCTTCAAGATGCCGATTGAGCGTCCGCCGCGTTACACCCGCTTCAACGGCGGCGTCCCGGTCATCGACATTCACCTGGATGATGCGATTGAGCCCGCGGAGATCGATCGAGACTCCGCCGCGGACTGCAAGGATGCCGCCTTCCACCCCGGTTCCCGTACCGAACGGCACAATCGGCACCCGGTGCTTTGCACAAATGCGAACAGCCTCTGCAACTTCGCTCGTGTTTGTCGGATAGACGACGGCATCCGGGGGGTGAGCTTGATGTCGAGAAACGTCCTTGGCATGCTCCGCGCAGCGCGAAGCATCGTCGGTCACGGCGGCACCGAAGCGTCCCCGGAGTTCTTCAATTGTGATGTCGATGTGGTCGTTACGCACGGAACAATCCGCAAAGTCGATGATGCATCAATCGTCACTTCCGTGATGCCGGAAAGTGCTGAACGGCAAGAACTGCGAATCCGGCCGACGGGCGCGCATCTTGCAGTTCCGACCCGCACGTCACGGGAAGGGCGCTCGTCTGAGCGAAACAATCGGAATAGCCGTCACAAGCTGCACCAAGCATAACTCCTGATGGCAACGAGCGAAACGAATGATCGGCAAGGTCGAGAAGCTGAAAGCGACATGCGTGAACGCGCCAGGTTGCGTGAACGGAAGTTGATCGGTGATGACGTTTCGCGTTGCGCAGTTTGTAACTTCGGACCCTCGTCGAGATTCACCGAAAACCCGAAATTCTGCTCATTCAACTCAAGCTCCGTAGCCTATGTTTGGTGGACTGTTGGAATAACCGCACCGAGTTCGGATTTTTCAGATCGTACCGTTGCTTATTCCTTTGAAAATGCTTGCCGCGGCGAGTTCAATGGAAAGTGATGCGGCAATGAGGACAGCAATTAAACGGAATTTGTCGACCTCAACCAGACGCGCACTTGTGGAGATGAGAGCAATGAAGAACTTGATTGCCGGAGCCTTTGCCTTGATGGCGGTGGCGTACGGCGCAGCCGCCGAAGCAGGCTATTGCGGCGCGGGAAGCTACAACTGCTGCCCTCCCGTCGCGTGCCAGCCGACCGCGTGTTACACGTCGTGCAAAGTCGAACGACAGACCTGCTACAAGACGGTCTACGATACCGTCTATGAAGCGGAGCCTTACACTTACAATCGTCAGGTCGTCGAGACCGTGATGGATCAGGAGCAAGTCACCTGCCATCGCACGGTGTACGAGACCGCCTGCCGCGAAGAGCAGTACACCGTCTCGCGACCGGTTTATGAAACCGCCGAGCGCGAAGAACGCTACAACGTGATGCGCCCCGTCTGGGAGACCTGCTATCGCGATTGCAGCTACACCGTTCGCCGTCCGGTGTGGGAGACCTGCGAGCGGGAATGCCGCCGCGTCGTCTGCCGCCCCGTCGTCGAAACCATCGAACGGGAATGCCGTCGCACGGTCATGGACCGCGTCGTCGAGACCGTCAATCAGGAACGCTGCTACACCGTGATGCGACCGGTCACGACCTATCGCACCGTCACCCGTGACTGCGGCCAATTCGTGACGCAGAAGGTTTACCATCCCGGACCGATGCTGCCGCGGCTTGTTGTCGACCCCTGCTGTGGACCGCGCGTCTGCATGACGCAGTGCCCCGGCTTCACGACCTGCCGCCGCGTCTGGTGCCCGAACATCGTTTCGCAGCAGGTCCCGTGCACTACTTACTGTCCGCAGGTCGTTCGCCAGAGCTGCCCGGTCCAGGTTTGCAGGTACGTCCCGCGCTGCATCGTTGAAAAAGTGCCGGTGCAGGTCTGCCGCATGGAGCGTCAGGAAATCGTGGAAAAGATTCCGTACCGCACCTGCCGCTTCGTCTGCGAAACCGTGACGAACAAGGTTCCTTACCGAACCTGCAAGATGGTGTGCGAAGAACGCGTCTGCAAAGTGCCGGTCCGGACCTGCCGTATGGTTCAGGAAACCTGCACCCGTAAGGTTCCGTACTGCGTCGCGAAGCAGGTGCCGTACACCGTGACCCGCTGCACGCCGCGCACCGTCTGCAAGGAAGTGCCGGTGACCTGCACCCGCATGGTGGCGAAATGCGTGCCGCGACAGGTCTGCTACGAGACCTGCCGGATGGTTCCGGTGACAGTTTGCCCGACCAGCGATTTCGGTTCCTCCTGCCCGAGTGGCGATTGCGGCCTCGGCGCTCCGCCGCAGGCGGCACCGCAGGGAGCTGAGCCGCCGGTTCCCACTCCGGCACCGGAAGGATCGCCGGCAACCGAAGCGAAGCCGACGGGACTTTCCGCCTGACGAGAGATAGGCGAGCCGGGGGTGTTAGCCCCCGGTTTCCTCAAACTCGACATCAACTGCAATTCATCGAGCGCGTCCGAATCATTTTCGGACGTGCTCGTTTGTTTATTTGCGCCCGCACTTCCGTCATTCCCGGAGATTTGCCGGCGCTGCTGCAGTACGGCATTGCATGCGTGAAGAGCCGGCAGTATTGAATGCCGGCTCTTCATCGAATTTATTTGGTCGGGCCGGTGTAGCCCAGGATTTTCAGATCCAGAGGAGCGGAGACCGCTTTTGCTGTCTCTTTCGCCAATGTGTACAAACCCGGGATGAGGAACGATCCCCCTTCGATCGACTGCAACTCTTCCGGGGTAACGTTGCTGAGTTCGCGATGCGTCTCTGACTGAACCATGGTTCGACTCCGTGAGGCCCCTCGGAGGTTTTTGTACGCCGCACCCGAGGGACAATGGTAACGGCGGTGTTGAAGCACTCGATTGACGTTCGAAATCATGCAGAAAACCGGAGCGCTAACGCACTTTAGCGGACGCTCCGGTTTCTGCGGCGAAATTACTTTTTGGTCGGGGTGGATCCCGGACCCGTGTATCCGAGGGTTTTCAGATCCATGGGACCGCCCGTTAAGTCGGAGAGAGCTTGCGCCACTTTGATTGCGGTCTTGATGTAGCTCAAAAACCCACCTTCGACCGTCTGCAGCTCTTCCACATTGCACGTTTCAAAGTTCGACATGATCTACGTCCTTTGGCCCCTCGTAGATGTTTGACCAGCCGCAACCTGAGGGGAGATTGGCAACGGCAGCCTTCGAGTATTGGATGCCCGGCCGAATCGGCCTCTTTCAGCATTCCAGTAGCTGCTTAAGCGTTGAGCTACCCGAGTTGTTACCGGGCGCACCGATTCAAAGGCGGCTGAGGGACCATGATCCGGCCGGCCATGCGGGAAGCCGGGAAGCACGTTCCGACTCTGTACGGATCGCCGGCAACCGAAGCGAAGCCGACGGGACTTTCCGCCTGACGAGAGATAGGCGAGCCGGGGGTGTCAGTCCCCGGTTTCCTCAAACTCGACATCAACTGCAATTCATCGAGCACGTCCGATACGATATCGGACGTGCTTTTTCTTGTCGTGAAGTTTGGCTGAGACTTCGGAGAACTCGTGATGACCGCGTCATGGCTGCTGCTATTGTCGTTGCTCGGTGCTGTGCCGGACGGAGCGGAACGGCCGAATGTGCTCTGGATCTGTGCCGACGATCATGCCGCGTATGTCACCGGCGCTTACGGCAACAGAATTGTGCGGACGCCGCATCTTGATCAGCTCGCTGCTTCGGGAACGCGTTTCGATCGTGCTTATTGCAATTCGCCGGTCTGCACCGCATCCCGGCAGTCATTTCTCACCGGCCGTTATCCGCGAACGATCGGCGTGACGCAGCTTTCCACACCGCTCCCGGAAAGCGAAATCACACTCGCTGATGCGCTCAAGGCTGCGGGCTACGACACGGCCTCCATCGGCAAGATGCACTTCAACAGTTCCCTCAAACATGGTTTTGACTTTCGATTCGACATGCCGGAGTACCGCGCGGCACTTATGAAGCGGCACAAAGAGCAGGGGACCGTACCGCTTCCCGATCACATCGACATTCTTCCGGACTGGAAGCCGTTCCGGGATCCCGCGCGGGTCTGGCTGAATTCCTTTCATCGGCCGTACGGGGCCGTCGAGGCGGATATGGCGGGAACGGTCTTTGCCGGCGAAGCCGAACAGTATCTTCAGGCCCGCCGTGACAACCCCTTCTTCCTGATGGTGAGTTTCTACGAGCCGCATTCGCCGTTTCACTTCCCGGTCGAGATGCGGGATGCCCACAACGGAGCCGAATTCCCGGTCCCGCAAGTCGGGCCTGACGATGGAGCCCGCATTCCTTCCATCTTTCGGGACTTGAGCGACGACGAGAAGCGAGGGATCACCGCGTCGTATCACACTTCGGTCGAATTCCTGGATCGAAACGTCGGCCGTCTCCTCGACTCGATCGAAAAGTCGGGCAAGGGGAAGAACACACTCGTCATCTACACCGGCGATCACGGCTACATGCTCGGCCATCATGGCCGTTTCGAAAAGCATTGCAGTTTCGAGGAAGCGGTTCGCGTGCCGTTCTTCCTCCGACTCCCCGGTGCAGTTCAGAAGGTCAAAGAGACCGGCGCGTTCGTGGAACTGATCGACATTGTCCCGACGGTGCTCGATCTCTGCGGAGTAAGCATTCCAGAATCGGTGCAGGGGCGCAGCCTGCGAAAACTGGTTGAAGGAGCCACCGCGACTCACCGCGAAAACGTCATCGTCGAATACGCGCAGAACGACGAAATCATGATTCGCGATGCGCACTTCAAGCTGATCTATGAGCGAGGCAAGACGCGCCGTGACGACGGCTACGATCCGGGAGGGCCATTGCCCGGGCCGAGCGTCCGATTATTCGACCTCGCAAGCGATCCTCACGAGATGTCGAGCGTTGCCGATAAACCAGAGCATGCCGCTCGCGTCGCGAAGATGACGGAGCAGCTTGCGGCGCATCTCAAAGGGACGGCGCGCGAGCCGGAGGTGTTCGCCGGCATCCAGGATCCGCTGGCCATCCTCGACGCGGGGGTGCAGTCGCGCGATGTCGTGAATTCCAAAGGCGATCGATCGGCTGCAGCGGCCCGGCAGAAGCCTCTTCCACGAAAAGCGGCGGATGCCGAAAAGACTCCACGCATTGCCGCAATCGTCACCGCCTACCATCACAATTCACACGCCGATGTCATCGTCAGCCGGCTGATGCAGACGAATACGCTCGACGGCAAAGGGGAACGACCGAATCTCAAACTGGTTTCGCTCTACACTGATCAGGTGCCGGAGAGCGATATCAGCCGGAAGCTGGCAGCGGAGCACGGAATTCCGATTTTCGATTCCGTCGCCTCCGCTCTCACCCTTGGCGGCGACGAACTTGCTGTCGACGGCGTGCTGCTCATCGCGGAGCATGGTCGCTATCCGGTGAACGACACCGGCAACACCGTGTATCCCAAGAAGCGGCTCTTCGGCGAGGTCGTGAAGGTCTTCGAGAAGACTGGCCGCGTTGTTCCGGTCTTCATCGACAAGCACCTGGCGGACAACTGGGCCGATGCCAGAGGAATCTACGACACCGCACAGCGGAAGAAAATTCCGATCATGGCAGGTTCCAGTCTCCCCGGCTTGTGGCGTTACCCGCCGGTCGATGTCGCGAACGGGGCAAAGATCAAAGAGTTTGTCGCCACGTCATACGGCGGTCTCGATGCGTACGGCTTCCATGCGCTCGAAATGGTGCAATGTCTGGCGGAGCGGCGGGCAGGGGGGGAAACCGGAGTCGAGTCAGTGCAATGCCTCGTGGGGAAAGCGGCGTGGGATGCCGGCTCGAAGGGGCTTTTCGATCGCGAACTTCTGGAAGCCGCGATGTCGCGTTTCAGCAATCCGCTGCCGCAAGACAAGCCGATCGAAGAACTCGTCACGGAACCTGTGCTGCTTCATGTCCGATATCGTGACGGACTCCGCGCGACCGTGCTTCACATGCCGGCTCCTGTGAGCCAGTGGACTGTCGCATGGCGGGACGACCGCGGAGAGGAGATCCAATCGACGTTGTTCTACACGCAGGAAGCGCGCCCGTTCATGCATTTCAGTTTCCTGCTGAACGGGGCGGAGCGGATGATTCATACGGGCAAGCCGACCTGGCCTGCGGAACGATCGTTGATGACGAGCGGCCTGCTCGACGCGCTGCTCATTTCAAAGAAGGAGGGGGGTCGCACGGTCGAGACGCCGTATCTCGATATCCGCTACCGTTCCGACTGGTCCTGGAAAGAGCCCCCACCTCCGCCACCGGGACGGCCGATCGGCGGGCAGTGAGTTGTTGAGAACCCTTCTCCCCGCCGCGCGATTGACGCAAAGACTCGGGTGGCACACTGTGGGCCTGCGAAGTGCGTGGCATCATACTTCGAAGACCACACCCGGCAGGGCGTGCCACCGGAACACGCAACTTGGAAGGCTTGCTCACGGAGTTTCCGGGCAAAGCCCGCCCGGTGTCTGGTAAGGCTCAGAGCAGCTGGCCTGCAAAATTTTTTCTGTCCTGCCGTCGGTCGCGGTGGCATCGCGGCGTCGAATGTCAGCGTCCTTTGAGAAATCTTCGGGCTTTGATCAAAGGTTGCACGGCGGGAGGTCATTGGTTGCATCATTGGTTGCACGGGTGACGGGAAAATTCCGGACGGCGCAGCGACAGCGGATTCGGTCGACAGGTACTGACGTTGGCAGAAGAGCGCGATCGGGCGCACTTCGCGACGTCGTGTCATCGACGGAAGTCCGGCGTTCGAATTGTCAAAGAGCATCGCTGAATTCTTCAATCACAATCTCGATAAAGCATTCAA
>JBFWWA010000227.1:0-7431 GCA_050246455.1 Planctomycetaceae bacterium | reverse complement strand
CGCCATTACGCCGCATCTCCGGCGAAAACGACATTCGTGAGAACGTCCTACCGCATCCGGTCGGCGTGCTTCTGCCACACAGCCACATCCTTTGTCTCCGGCATCGGCGGAATGCGCGAGGAAATGAATTCCTGAACTTCCAGAAGAGGAAGCGCGGGGTCCATGATCGGACGAGCGAGGACTCCCTGGAACTCGTCGTCCGCGGCAAGGAGCAGGCTGTTCGCACAGAACACGACGGCGACCGCAAGGAGACGGCTGGAAAGCGACAGCATACGGTTTTCCTGCAGCTAGGACGATCTGAATTCGTGCGGGCGTAACCGCAGCGAGTCCGCGGCGGATCGCGGTCCATTCTTCCGAAACGCTCCGCGTGACGCAATGAGTTCAGCGTCTTTCCTCGGCAGATCGGCCCGGTTTTGCGAGATCCCTCGGGTCGAGAATTGCGGGGGGAACTGCGTTGCCCGGCGGGGGTCCGTCTTCCCTGATCCGCCGGTTGTGACTAGAATCCGGCCGCCCATCATTTCGCCCTGGCGTGTTCTACGCTCGATTCCTCGCGAGGCCGGATCATGGCCGACATTTACGCCGGCATTGCCCTGCTCTCCGTTGTTACCGGAGCGATGTTCTTCCTCGCGCGCTTTGCGGCGTCCCGTCTCTCTCGCTACGGTACCGAGTTCCTCGGCGGATGCATGCTGGCCCTGATGGTCGCTTACGGCGCCGAACTGTGGGACGATGTCACGCTCGCGCGCATCCTTCCGTATTCCAACCTGATCGTCATCGGCAACTGGTTTCCTCCGGCGTTCGGTTTTCTGGCCGGTCTCGCGTGGTCGCGCGAGTCGAGTGGGTATACGCGACGCACCATCGGCGTCGGACTGCTCGCGACGGTCGCCATCGCATCGGTCTGGCAGCCTCTCTACGGTTCGCCGCCGAAATGCTCCGACCTCTGGCGCAACGGCGTCTGCATTCAGACGACCCCCGCATCCTGCAGCGCGGCGTGCGCTGCCACTCTGCTCCGCAAACACGGCATCGATGCAACGGAGCGGGAAATGACGGAACTCTGCCTTACGCGCAACGGCACAACGTGGCAGGGCCTCTATCGCGGGCTGATGCAGAAGACGAGAGGAACTCCCTGGACGGTCGAGATCTTCCGCCACACGCTCAAGGAATTGCGCGAGATGCCGGAGACGCCGAAGATTCTGATTGTCGAACTCGAAGCCGGCGCGGGAGTCGATCCGCGCTACGAGCGGCAATGGGGCTGGATTCCGGGACAGTCGCACGCCGTCGTTCTCATGGGATTCCGCGCCGACGAACGCGTTGAGATCGGCGATCCGGCCGTCGGCCGCGAATACTGGACCGAGCATGACATGCAGGTCCTCTGGCACGGGGTCGGCCTGCGTCTCATCCCGCGCTGAAATGCGCAGGAACTTCCAGCGGGCTCCGTGCTACAATTGGCACCACAAGGCCGCCGGCCGCGCCCGGCGGGAATTCGAACGGTCCCCGATCGCTTTCGAGCCCCCAGCATGCGTCGCACATTGTTCCGCATCGCAATTGCGTTCATCGTCGTCGCATTGCTCTCAACCAGTCGCGCCGCGTTCGCAACGGGGCAGATCTCTGATGAGATTCTCTACGAAATGAAGGACACGTTCATCCTGGAGTGTCCGCTTCAGAAATACCTGGAACAGCACAAGAAGCAAATCCCGCGATCCGACGGAATCAACTCCGCCAACTGGAAAGGGTACAAAGCCGGTTGGGAGATTCGGAATTCTCGATTGCTGCTGGTTCGTTTTGAAGTTGGCGTAAAATCTGAGCCAACCAGTATTGATGTCATCATTCCCGGCGCAACGCTGCCTGTTCACGCCGACTGGTACACGGGGAAGCTGCACGTCATTACCGGTAAGAGGCTCACGAATTCTGGTTTCTCGCACTTGAACAAATATGAATCCATCGACGTGCTGGACCTCGAGAAAGGGAAGGTCGTCAAGCGTCGGGTTTGGCGGAACGTCAATCGGAACGATATTCCCGAATTGAAGGATATCAGTCGCACCTTCTCCATCATCGCCGTTGATCCGGAAACCGGGATCTGTGGTGCGGCCGTCGCGAGCAAGTATCCGGCTGTCGGCAAAGTGGTGCCGTCGGTTCGGGCCGGTGTCGGCGCGTTCTGCACGCAGCACTACCATCGGCCGGAATGGCGCGATCAGGCCATGGAGGTTCTCGAAAAAGGAACGCCGCCAGCGGCCGTGCTTGCCGAGTTGCTCGCAAACGACGATGCCCCCGGCGAACGGCAGCTTGCCATCATCAATGCCAAGGGGGTGACCGCAGTCCACAATCCGACCGACGCCGAAAAGTCGAGCCACTATTGGGGCGCGATGAGCGGACGTTTCTATTCCTGTCAGGGAAACACACTCGTCCGCCGTAAGGTCATTACATCAATGGCGAAGGCCTATGAAGAAACGAAGGGGAGCATCGCCGACCGTCTGATGGCAGCTTTGATTGCGGCTGATAACGCCGGAGGCGACCATCGCGGTAGGCTCGCGGCGGGGATTCGCGTTGCCAAGCCGGGCGTCGACGGAGTCTGGCTGGAACTCGACGTTGACGAAAGTAACGACGCGGTGCGCGATCTCGCACGGAAATACGCGGAACTCAAGCACGATGCCAAAGGGGAATGGCGCGGCGCGAATCTGCCGTTCGAGTATCCGGACGCACCGAAGGCCGAACAGAGGCCGAAGGATGCGGCGAAGTAGTTGCGTCTGGGATGGCTTGGCTGAAAGCTGATCGCAGAAAGCCTCTCCCTCACTTCTTCCGCGGGATCTTGTCCTGGACGGTCAGCTTCGAGAGTTTCTTCCGCAGATGCGGCATCTTCGTCGCCGGTTTGCGAACCCCACCCTGTCGTCCCTTCCCGGCCATCGCATGTTCTCCTTGTTGTTATCCGATCGTCCGACGGTTCAGGTAGCACGGCCCTGCAACCCGAGCGTTCTTCCGACGGCAGGCCGTCGGCTTGGGGAAACCTTCTGACCTGAGGTCTGAAGCCCGACCACCTGAGTCCTGCGCTACTCTGCTTCACTCCATACGCGCACCAAGCCGCCGTCATCGATCTCGACGTGAATCACGTTCGGCGAGCAGCAGACAGGACAGTCCTCAACGTACTCCTGGCTTTCCCCCGCGGAAAGGTCGATCGGAATGACGATTTCCTCGCCGCAGGAATCGCATTGGTAAGTGGCTTCGTCGCGCATGCGAATGACTGCAAACTTCAAAGGTGCTAAATTTTTTGCGTGCGGTCCCGGTTCGATCCGGCTATTCTGATTCCGACCGATCGTTTCCGCCAGTCGAATAAGACGAAGTCTGCCATCCGAGGAGCCGGCCATGATCAACCCGTCCCCTGTTCGCGCAGTTTCCCGACGTCGGCTGCTGGTCGCATTCCGGATCGCGTTGACCAGCGCGACAGTGTTTGCAGCGGAGCCGGCCAGCGAAAAGAAGCCGACGAAAGAGCTGGAACTGGTTCAGTACGTTCAGCACGACGACCTCAGCAACATTTGCGATATTGATGTCAATTCGTACGGAAAGCACCTCTACACGGCCGCGTTCAATCCGGGGGCGGTGGCGCAATACTCGATCGACCCCGAATCCCGGAAGCTGACGTTCGTTGGGTCGATCCGCGATCGGCAACTGCATGGCACGGTCGACGTGAAGATTTTTCCGGACGGAACACAGGCCGTCGCCGCTTCGTGTTTTTCGGCATCGGTCACGCTGTTCCATCGCAATCCGGAAACCGGCAAGCTGACGATCACCGATACGCTCACAAGCGGCGAAAGGGACACCCTGGGCTTGCGATGGCCGAGCGATGTTGCAGTAAGCCCCGACTCCAGGTTCGTATACGTCTCGGACTCCCGCGCGCCGGGGCGTGCGATCAATCCCGACAAGAACAAGGGGGCAATCACGATCCTGCGTCCTTCTGAAGGCAAACTGCATTTCGTGGAGGCCAACATCGGCGAGAACGACTGCTTCGGCGGATCGCGCTGCGTCCTCTGCCATCCCGACGGCCGGCTTCTGTTCACGATGAATCACAAGGCGAACACACTGGTCGTCTGCGAACGCGACACGGAAACCGGGCGGATCAGGATTCAGCAGGTGTTCCGGCACGGAGTTGACGGCGTCAAATGTCTCGAGGGGGCGATGATCTGCGCGCTCAGCCCCGATCATCGTTTCCTGTATACGAATGCCGGCAATTTTGAACTCGCCGGCGGCGTGGGGGTTTTTGAAATCGATTCCGAAGGAAAGCTGACTCTCGTACAGCAGTACGTTGACGGGACCGATGGGTTCGTCAACTTCAAAGGTGGAAACAAGATCGTCGTCGGCCCCTACGGCGACCGTGTTTACGCGACCGCCACCGGATCGGGTTCGCTCGCAATCTTTTCGCGGGATCTCAATACGGGGCGGCTCAAGCATCTGGAAACGATGGTGACCGGGAAGAACGGCGTCAATCTGCGCGGCGCGAACGGCATGGCTTTCGACAAAGCGGGGGAATTCCTGTACGTCGCCTGCGAGCACGACAAGGGAATCGCCGTCATGAAGATCGGCCGCTGACTTTCAGGTCCGAACTTCAGCCGTCGCGGAGAGCTTCGAGCGCTTCCCAGCGTTCGTAGGCGGCGTGCAGTTCGGCTGCGACTTCTTCCACCCGCTTCGTGACAGCCGCCACTTCCGTACCGGCCTTCTGGTAGAACGTGGGATCGCCCAGAAGGGCGTGCAACGTCCCCTGCTCGGTTTCCAGGAGATCGATTGTTGCGGGGAGAGATTCCAGTTCGCGCTCGTCCTTGAACGACAGTTTCTTCTTCCGTTCCCGTTGCGGCCGCTGGGACTCGGTCTTTTCGACGACGGGCGACGCCGCTTTCTCGTCGGACTGCTTCTGACGTTGCCAGTCGTCGTATCCGCCGGCGTATTCCTTGACCTCCCCTCCCCCCTCGAAGACAAGCGTGCTCGTGACGACGTTATTGAGGAACGCCCGATCGTGACTGACGATGAGCAACGTCCCTTCGAACTCGACGAGCAGATTCTCCAGCAGTTCCAGCGTTTCGGCGTCGAGGTCGTTCGTCGGCTCGTCGAGCACGAGCAGGTTTGCCGGCTTCGTGAACATCCGCGCGAGAAGCAGACGGTTCCGTTCGCCGCCGGAAAGGTACTTGACGAGACTTTTTGCGCGCTCGCCGGAGAACAGGAAGTCATGCAGATAACCGACGACATGCCGCGATTTGCCGTTAATCACGATCGTATCGTTGCCGTCATTGAGGTTCTCGGCGGCTGATTTCGTTTCATCGAGCTGCGCGCGAAGCTGATCAAAGTAGGCCACCTGCAGGTTCGTGCCGAATCGAACCTCGCCGGCGTCGGGCTTGAGTTCACCCAGCAGAATTCGAAGCAGCGTTGTCTTTCCTGCTCCGTTCGGGCCGAGAATTCCGACCTTGTCGCCGCGGAAGATGGTGGTACTGACATTGTCGAGCACGATATTGTCGCCGAACCGGTGGCTGACGCCCGTTATCGAAACGACGCGGTCCCCCGATCGCTCGGCATCCTGCGCCTGCATACGGACATTCCCGACGCGCTGCCGGCGAACGGAGTATTCTCGACGCATTCTTTCGAGCGCGCGCACCCGCCCTTCGTTCCGCGTGCGGCGCGCCTTGATTCCCTGCCGAATCCAGCGCTCTTCCTGCGCGAGCTTCTTGTCGAAGAGGGCTTCCTGTGCCGCTTCCGCTTCAAGCATCGCGTCTTTGCGCGTGAGAAAGGTCGCGTAGTCGCAGGTCCAGTCGAAGAGCCGCCCGCGTTCGACTTCAACAATCCGGTTTGCGAGCCGCTGCAGAAACATCCGGTCGTGCGTCACGAAGATGAGCGTGATCCCTTCGCGCAGCAGGAAGTCTTCAAGCCAGCGGATCGATTCGAGATCGAGATGGTTCGTCGGCTCATCGAGCAGCAGCAGGTCCGGCTCAGAGACGAGCGCCTGCGCAAGCAGCACGCGTCGTTTCATTCCGGAGGAGAGGGCATCGAATTTTGCCTGCGGATCGAGTTCCATCCGCGAGAGGACCTTCTCGACCTGGTGCCGCATCTTCCAGCCGGACTCCGCGTCCGCCTCGTGATCCTCGTGCGAATCGCCCGCTTCTTCCCCGGCGGCGCGCATCCGGGCGGCGAGCGCTCCCTGCTCCCCCAGGCCGAGGGCGACCTCATCGAAAATCGTATGGTCGGTTCCGGCCGGGACGTCCTGCGATAACCGGGCAATTTTGAGCCCGGCCGCCCGTTCGATTGTTCCATTATCGGGCTGGAGCGCGCCTTCGACCAGTTTCATCAGGGTCGACTTGCCGGCACCGTTACGCCCCATCAGGCCGATGCGCTCCCCCTGCTCGATCTCGAGGCTGACATCTTCCAGAACGTTCTCGCCGCCGTAGCTGAAGCTGATCTGCCGCAGAAAAATCCAGGCCATGCCGTCCTCGAACCGAATCGCTGTATCTTCAATCCGCTCTCGCGCGGTCGAAATCCTTCTCCGTGGAGATCATCTTAGCGACCGGCGGCGGAACTGCGGAGGGCTCAGAGGGACTGCCGCGAGATTGGCTGCTTCGCCAGGCAATATTTCCCGGGATGTCTTGTCTGACGAGGATCGTTCGATTCCACTGGCGTGTCAGCAACAAATGACGCGTTCCACCCGCATGACCGGAGTGCAGCATGAAACTGGGTATGGTCACCTACATGTGGGGAGCCGAGTGGGATCTTCCTACGCTCCTCAAGAACTGCGTCGAGAGCGGCTTTCAGGGAGTGGAGCTCCGCACGACCCATAAGCACGGCGTTGAACCCGCGCTGAGTGAAATGGAGCGGAACAACGTCCGCAGCCGCTTTGCCGATTCCGGGATCGAGCTCGTCGGGCTCGGCTCCGCGTGCGACTATCACAGCGAAGACCCCGCTCAGCTCAAGAAGCAGATCGAACTTACCAAGCAGTTCACGATTCTCTCACACGACTGCGGCGGCACCGGTGTGAAGGTTCGGCCGAACAGTCTGGTGAAGGGAAAAGATCGCGCCGCTTCGGTCGCGCAGATCGGCGCGGCACTCGCCGAGTGCGGCGAATTCGCGGAAGGATACGGCCAGGAGATCCGCCTGGAAGTTCACGGTAAGCCGACGTCCGATCTGACGATCATCAAGGAGATCATGGAAGCAGCGGGACGCTCGAACGTCGTCGTCTGCTGGAACTCGAACCCGGGCGAAGTCGAGAACGGCTCGATCAGGAAGAATTTCGAGCTCGTCAAATCGCACCTCGGCCGTACCGTCCATATCCACGACCTGTTTGACCGGTCCTACCCGTACAAAGAGCTCTTCGCGCTGCTCCGCGGCATCGACTATCACGGCTACTGCCTCTCGGACAGTCCCGCCACGACCGACCCCGTGCGTGTGATGCGTTACTACCGCGCCCTC
>JBFWWA010000226.1:0-7461 GCA_050246455.1 Planctomycetaceae bacterium | reverse complement strand
AGACATCGACGTGAACAGCGCGAGGAGTTGATCGAGGGTTCGTCGCACGGGTGATTCCGTTGTCTGGAATGTTGAGGGCTAGGAAATCGGTCGGGGTTCGCTTGCGCTCACGGCTACATGCGGATCTGCTGCACTTCCTGGTATGCGTCGTACAGCTTGTTTCGAATCTGCATCATCAGCCGCAGTGCCATGTCCGCCTTCTTGACCGCGGAGACGACCTCCACCTGCGTGATGTCCCCGCCGGTAAGGCTTTTCTCAATGGCAGACTGGGCGTCCTGCTGCAGCGCGTTCGTTTCCGACAGCGAATCGAGGAGCATTCCTTGAAAGCTGACCGGCGCGGCCGATTTGTTCTCGTCGAATGCTGTGAGCGGAATCTGCGGCAGGCTGCCTGCTCCGGCTCCGGTGATCGGTGTCGTCATAACTGGCTTTCTGTTTCAATTCAGCAAGAAGGAAATGTCTGTTCGGGCTCGATGGGGTCACTGCAGGATTCGGAGCGAAAGACTCGCCATCTGCTTGGTCATTTCGAGTGTCGACAGGTTCGCCTCATACGCGCGGCTGGCTTCGAGAGCATTGACGAACTCAGTCACGACGTTGATGTTCGGATAGGTGACGTAGCCGCTCTTGTCCGCGTCGGGGTGCCCCGGCTGATGCACACGCCGCGGCGGAGCGGAATGATCGACTTCAACGTGATACCGCACGCCGACCGGCTTGCCGTCGAGCCGGCCCTCCTGGTCATCCGCCATGAACGTGACGAACCGGCGCTGAAACGGTCCCGGTTTTCCGTCGGCGTTCCGCGTGGTGTTGACGTTGGCAATGTTGCCGGCGATTGTGTCCATGCGATGCCGCTGCGCGATGAGTCCGCTGGTGCTGATGTCGATCGCTCGCAACATGGGGACCTCTCGGTTTCTTTCAAACGCTCGATGGGAAGAATCTCAGTCCGACTACGCCTGCTCTCGAATGACGGCCTGCAGCAGCGTCATCTGAGCATTCATCAATTCCACTGCGAAGCTCTGCATCATCGAGTTCTTGGTCATCTCCATGAACTCGGCTTCGATGCTCCGATTGTTCGCATCCTGAAACGTCAGCCCGCGCGGCCCTTCGGAAGCCTCGAACAGGTCTTCGGGAAAGAGTTCGTTAAGGCTCGTCGCCTGGAGAGCCGATGTTGCTGATACGGCGGAGTGCATTCCCGGTCCCGCTGTCTCTCCCGAAGCCATCGGAGAATGCTTTCGATTCACCGCCGCGCGCAACGCATTCTGGAACGCATCGAGCGGCAGGTCGCGCGTCTTATAGTTCGGCGTATCGATGTTCGCGATATTCCCCGCGAGAACATCGTGACGCCGTTCACCGAAGACCGCTGCCTTCTCGAGCAGCGGAATCGTTGATCCGTCAAATAAGGGTTGCAGCATTGCAGTGATTCCCGATTGATGAATGGAGAACCAGGAACGCGACGCGGTGAATTCGAAAAGAGAATCAGGCAGCCTTCAGTTTGGCGGTTACGAGGTTCGAGCCCGGCCCCCCACGCGGCGGGTAGCCGTATTCGCGAAGCTTTCCGGAAAGTGTTCTGAGACCGATCTGCAGCACCTGCGCTGTCCGCTCGCGATTTCCTTCGCACCGCGCAAACGTCGTCTCGATGAGGCGGCGTTCCATCTCGCTCAGCGAAAGTCCCGCGGAGAGCTCTTCGGAGCTGGTCGCTTCGGTGGCAATCCATGAACTGATCGCTTCGGCGGAGATGAGTTCGCCGTGCGTCACGCTGCAGGCCCGCTCAATCACGCGGCGAAGTTCCGCGTCATTGCCCGGCCAGGAATAGTTTTGAAGCACCCGCAGGCCGTCGATCGTCAGTCGCGGCGGCGTGATTCCCTCCGCAAGCGCGAACGCGGCGATGAACTGTTCCGCAAGCAGGCCGACGTCGGAGATTCGATCCTGAAGCGACGGAAGGGCGATTGTTCGCAAGCCGAGTTCCTCGACGAGGTCCGCCCGCAGCTGCTTCTTCTGCATCAAAGACTTGAGATCCGCGTGTGTTGAGACCAGGACGCGTGTACGGTTCGCGCTCAGACGGTCGTCCAACAGACCGGCACAGGCACGCTGCTCGCGAATGAACATGGTGATCTGCCGCTGAAGTGCGATCGGCACCGCTTCGATATGCATCAGCAGAACCGTTCCACCCGTCGAGGCCGAGAGGCGGCTCGATTGGGCATCCGTCGAAAAGTTTGACGCGCTCCTGCCCGACTGGCGGGCCAGATGCAGTTCCTGTTCAAGCCGTTCCGCCGAGAGAAGCCGGCAGTCGAGTTTCACTAGCGGTCGATGGGCGCGCTTGCCGAAGCTGTGGATTGCGGCTGCGACGGCATCAACGTCCGTGCCGTGGGCTCCCTGAATCAGTATGGGATCGTCGTCGTTCGAGGAGGCGATCGCCTGGCGCAACTGCTCGGTGGCCGCGCTCTGCCCGCGAATTTCACGAAGCGCGCGGCTCCCGAGCTGCCGTCGAAGCGCTTCGATCTCTTCACGAAGCTCGTCAATCGTCGCCGCAGGTTCCGGCGAAAGTTCTGTGTTGAGAGAGATGGTGGCGCGCGGCTCGTCGAACGCAATCGTTGCGTCGTCGCCGTGGCCTTGTTCAGTTCTTCGGATCATGAATTGCCTCAGATCGTCGCTGGTGGGAAGTTGGCGTGGTGGGATGATGGAAAGTGAAGCGAAGAGATGCGGTGGGAAAGTTTGGAAGGGAGTCTGAAGGGGGGGGGCGGAGAGAGCGGTCTACTGTCCGATGTCGAGATGACGGTGAGTGGCGGGGGCGAGGCTTTCTCTGTAGGCGTCGTGAACGCGCGAGCCTTGCGTCACGGCCTGCAGTTCTTTCTGTGTGGTATCGCGCTTGCGGGTGAGGTGATCCGTGCTGTCTTGCTCTTCCTCGATCAGCTCCGCGAGTAGCGACTCCGTCTCGGCGAGAACATGCTCGCAGTCATCGCGCCAGTCGGCGTCGCCGGTGTCGCGAATCTGCTTCCATCGCGACTTGAGATCGGGATGCTCCCGATTCAACTCGTCGAGGCGCCCGAGCAGTCGCTGCTTCTGTCCGAGAATTGTCAGGAGCTGCGAGTAGTCGCTGGCATCAATCAAGTCGCGCTGCCTCCTGGAGAGTTCAAGGAGATTGCGACAATGCTGACGCCTTGTGTTGAGCACGGTGAGCATATTGGAATGATCGAGAAGTGGCATGCCAGTAGTTCCGGTTGTTTCGGATGCGCTCGGAGGGATAAGACAGACTGGAGATGCGAGACGTGATCAGGAGGTCGGCCCGCGCTCGTTGACGGAGATGCGGGGAGCTTCGAAAGGGGAAGTGAGATGAATTTCTCTGGCCCATTCGAGCCAGTTCTTCCATTCATCGAATGAGATGTTCGAACCGCCGGCTTGAAAGACCTTCTCCGGCATATTTTTGAAGATGAGTAATGCTTGAATGGCTGCGCCGCGTGCGTCTCCGGTTTTGCCCATCTTTGCGTAGCAGTTCGCGAGCTGCAGATAGGCAAGAAGCACCTGCGGATCTTCGGGGTAGCGGTTGGCGGCGCTGGTATACGCCGCAATCGCTTTTTCCAGTTCGTCAAGGCCGAACAGTGTATGTGCCCGCTCGAAATAGCAATCGCGGAGAATTTTCTGCGAGAGTTCGTCGAGCATGTCCGCCTTGTCGGCTTCAATCAATTGATTCTGAAGCCGCTCGAATTGATCGTGCGCCTCCCGCAGGCGAGTATGCATCGCCACAACGAGCTCGTTGCGGGCATTCTCGGTTTCCGCTTTGCGGAGTTTGAAGCGGGGGAGCTCGGCGGCGTGCTGCAGCGCCTTGGCGAACAGGCAGCGCGCCTCGGGAACTTCCGGCCGGTCCGGATATCGATTGACGAATTCCTTCAGCCTGCTGATCGTTTCTTCCCAGCGCTGCATCAGTTCAGGAGTCGGTCCCTGGTTCTCGAAGGCAAGCGGATCGCTCTGCTGCTTCGCTTCGAGCATCACTGCCGACTGATAGAGCAGGCGGCCGAGTGAAAAGAGTGCAAGCTGCCATTCTTCCGCAGAAGGGTCGAGATCGCGGGAAGTCAGCAGTTCGCGCCAGGATTTCTCGGCGAGATGTGGTTCATTGCGTTCGAGTCGGCAACTGCCGATCACAAAACGGGCTTCGAAGGCGGCAATGTCCGCGGGATAGTCGAGAATCACTTTCTCGAAGTAAGCGAGCGCCTCGTCGAGCCGGTCGAGATCCATCAGGACCTTCCCGGTTGTCACGTAGGCAAGCGCCAGACGCTCCCGCGAATTCGTGCTTTCGAACTTGGTCAGCTGGACGAGCGCATTCTCGGAATCGAGAGCATTGCGATAATGCTGCGCGCTCATCCAGAGTGCGTCGGCATACTTCGGAGAAGAAATCAGCGCCGCTGCCAGGTCGGCGTAGGCCTTGCCGCTCCGTCTCCAGCGCTCATGCAGCTCGCTGCGCCGTGATCTTCGAATCGTAAACGTGGCCTTCTCCAGCTCGTCGTCAAGCTGCAGCGCCGAAAGTTCGATGGCAGAAGCGGCTTTCTGTCGCGCTTCGATTTCGCTGAAAAGCGGATACATGTGTCTCGCCAGATCGATGGCGGCGTCGAACAGTTGATCCGCGGTCCAGTCGTTCCAGGCCTTGAGAATGGATTCACGGAACTCGACGAGTGTGAGCCACCGGTTGATGTATCCGTCCGGCTTCACCATCTTGAGCGCACGCTTGTAGTACGCCAAAGCCTCTTCAGTCCGCTTGTCGCGGCGAAGGAGCTCGGCGCGGCGGAGCGAGGCCGCCATTCCTTCCGCCGAGCCGTCGTAACGGCGCGATGTTTCGGAATAGGCCATCGATGCGTTGTCCAGATCTCCTTCGAGCTCGAAGGAGTTTCCGATCAGATACGAAGCCTGCCGGGCGTGAATGTTCTCATCGGAGACGTCGCGTGAGATCGGTTCCAGTGTGCCACGGGCGTCCTTGAACCTGCGGGTGACGATCTGAATTTCCGCTCGAACGATTTGTGCCGGCTGCGTCTCCAGGGTTTCCGGAGAGATCTTCGATAGCGCCTGCTCCGCTTCGTCGGCGCGTCCGAGGACCAGCAGTGTCTCCGCTCGACAAAGATACGTCCGATCGAGTTCCGCAGGCAGATTGTTGTTCCGGGCAAGAACTCTGTCGTTGAGTTCCAGCGCCCGCTTGAGCGATTCTTCGGTCCGTCGGTGGAGGTAGATTTCCTGCAGCAGCGTCATTGAATCGACGTAACCTTCGGGATAGGTTTCGATCGCGTCGAGCAATCGCGCTTCCGCGCCGGATTCATTCCCCAGATAAAACTGGCATTTCCCCAGAGCGTAGGCCCACTCAGGACGATGCTCCTGATCGATCGCCAGGAAGCCGGCGTCGGTAAGGTACTTGGCGGCGCGTTTGTACAAGGTCCGCCGCCCCGCCTCGTCCGCGCTCAAGGCGGCCCGGAAGTTCGCCATTCCCTGAATGTATTCCGGCGCCCCGGGAAAATTCGGATCGTTGTAGTTCAAACGATTCAGCTCGACCGCGATGGCCATCGCCTCGTACGCCGCGGCTTCGGAATCGGATTCATCGAGCAGCAAGAGTGCACGCTGGAGCTGCTCGCTCGGCTCGAGCACTTCGCCGCCTGCCGAGAAGACAAAGATCATTCCGAATAGTCCGAGCAACAGCGCGCTTCCGCATGCAGCGAGCCGAGTCTTTGAAGCTCTCACCCAACCCACGATCCGCAGGATGCGGCCCGTCGGCGGGCTTGCCTCCGCGGCAGGATTCGCTTCCACAGCGTCAGTCTGGGGTTCGGTGGACATCGATATTGCTCGGAATCCGATGTGAGATTCGGATGAACGAGTCGGCGCGCCGACCGTGAAGGGCGCAGCGCCGAACACGACCAGCCGATGAAGAACAAAACGATTTTTGGGAGTGGTGCTGTTGAACGAACGCGCGCGGTCGGAGAATTCCGCGAGGTCGTTTTACAGGGAGTCAGGACAGGAAATGTTGAGAGTTCGAGAGAATCGAGACGGGAGTGATAGCTTGGATGTGGCCTTGATGTCAACAGAAGTTGGCGGATGGCGAATTCAGACGAACTCGGCACATCAGGCGAAACATCAGCCTCTCTTCGGCAGCTTCTGCCGTTGGGATTTCAGCGGCTTCCCGACGGCCTGGCAGCCCGACAATAAAGCGAGCGGCCCCCGGAAATTTCCGAGGGCCGCTCTCAGTCACATTCGTTTCGACTCGCGGTTGAGACTTTTCATCTCAACCCGTCCGGGACGGCATTAGTTCGCCATTCCGAAGAGGCTTGCGAGGCGGTTCGTCTGCTTCGCCGGACGACCCGTCTGCTGCTGCTGACGCAGACGCGACGGGAAGTAGGCTTTCGGGTCTTCCGGCGGAGCCGGAGCCGGAGCCGCGTCGCCACCTTCCGCCGGAGCGGGAGCCGGAGCCGCAGCACCAGGAGCTGCACATGCCGGGGCCGCACAGGCCGGGGCACAGTTCGACGCACAAGCCGTCTCACAGCAGCCGTCAACGATCTCGTATCCGCAAACCTTCAGAGCCTGCTCAGCCTGGCGGCGAACGCCACGGTCACAGTCGCCGAGAGCGGCAGTGAGAGCCGCGGTCACTTCCGCGCTGCAGCAGCAAGGATTCTTGCGGAGCATGTCGCCGATTTCATCGGCCGCTTCGCGACGAACCCGTTCATCCGAATCATTCAACGCGTAGGTCAACGCACAGAGGATTTCCGGGTTGCACTGGCAGTCGTACTGTCCGAGCTTCCGGACCGCCGCACGGCGGTGACGAGCGTAGCAAGCCGTCTGCGATTCGTAGATCAGTTCCGCGATCTCGCAGGGATCGGCACAGCAAACTTTGACCTTCTCGTACTTCACACCCTTCGTGCAGCAGCCACCGAAGAGGTCTTCGAGGCAGCAGCTCTTCGACGCACAGCAGCTCTTCTGCTCACAGCAGTTCGAAGGAGCACCGCACGACGGAGCACAGGCCTTCGGCGCTTCGCAGCACTTCGGAGCCGGCGCACACGCCGGAGCCGGAGCACAGCAAGCCGGGGCCGGAGCGCACTTCGGAGCCGGAGCACAGCACGCCGGGGCCGGAGCCGGAGCGCACTTGGGAGCCGGAGCACAGCAGGCCGGAGCCGGAGCCGGTGCACAGCACGCCGGGGCCGGAGCCGGGGCGCACTTGGGAGCCGGAGCACAGCACGCCGGGGCCGGAGCCGGAGCGCACTTGGGAGCCGGAGCACAGCAGGCCGGAGCCGGGGCGCACTTCGGAGCCGGCGCACAGCAGGCCGGAGCCGGAGCACACTTAGGAGCCGGAGCACAGCAGGACTTCGCAACCGGCGCACAGCACTTGGGAGCTTCGCAGCACTTCTTGTTGCAGCAAGGCGGTTTGATATCCGAGCATTTACGCTGGTAGGTATGAACCGTCGAGCAGCACGGACGAGTAATTTTCGGTTTGCAGCAGGTCGG
>JBFWWA010000225.1:0-7465 GCA_050246455.1 Planctomycetaceae bacterium | reverse complement strand
TTCTGCAGATCTCGCCGTTGATGTAGATGTCACCGTCGATGATCTGAACCCGCTCTCCCGGCAGGCCGATTGCGCGCTTCACATACGCCTGTGAAGGACGATACGGATTGCGAAAGACAATGACGTCCCATCGGTCGGGTGAACGGAAATCGTATGCACTTTTATTGACCAGTAACTGGTCGCCCTGGTTGCGAGGAACGTCGGCTAAATCAATAGCGTCGAGTCCGCAGTTCGGACAGCAGACAAGTTGCCGCGGTTCATTCGCGTGGTCGCTACTTCCCGCTCGAGCGAGTGTCGCGCGACCGTTCCGCAATGTGTCGTCATCTTCCGCCAGATGCGCATGCGAAGGAAGTTCGTACGGAATTCCGTATGCGAAGAGTGATCCGCAAGCCGGACAGACAGCCCGCTTATGAAATCCGAGCAGGCTCGGCGCCATCGAACCTGTTGAGATCATGTACCCTTCGACTTCGAAAGTCCTGAAGAGCATTACGGCGAGTGCGAGACAGACGAGGGCTTCCATTCCCTGGCGGAGAAGTCCTGAGCGAGACGCGGGATTGTCTACGTCTGCGGGGTCGTCAATGGTTGTTGATCCAGATTTCGACATCGCACACCGCGTACCGACCTGAATTCCAGGCCGAAAACTTTCGCTTCCTGCAAATGTGTGCCGCAGATTCGCCCTCGATGCCGCCTTGGCTCAGTCGTCGCCGCCGACTTCGAGCACCGACAGGAACGCCTTCTGCGGAATCTCCACCTGTCCGAACTGTTTCATTCGCTTCTTGCCTTCTCGTTGCTTCGCCCACAGCTTTCGCTTACGGGTGATGTCGCCGCCGTAGCATTTGGCAGTGACATTCTTTCGGAGCGCGGAGATCGTTTCGCGGGCGATGATTCGGGAACCGATGGCGGCCTGCAGCGGAATCTCGAACTGGTGTTTCGAAATCTCCCCTTTGAGACGCTTCACAAGGGCTCGTCCGCGTCGATCCGCCTGAGAGCGATGCACAATGGTCGAGAGGGCATCAACGCGGTTTCCCTTGACGAGGATATCCAGCTTCACGAGGTCCGATGGTTGGAAGCCGATGAGCTCGTAATCCATCGTGCCATAGCCACGCGTCGCACTCTTGAGCTTGTCGTGCATGTCGTAAATGATCTCGGAGAGCGGAAGCTCGTAGATCAACTGTGCACGCTTTGGACCGAGATACTCGGTGCTTTTGTAGACGCCGCGCCGATCCTCGCAGAGCTGCATGATCGGCCCGATCCCGTCCGTCGGTAAAATGAAGTTTACTCGGGCGATCGGTTCACGGAATTCATTGATCTGCCCGCTGTCGGGGACCATCTGCGGGTTGTCGATCATCAGCAGTTCGCCGTTATGCGTCAGGATCTGATAAGTGACGTTCGGCGCAGTCTGGATGAGGTCGATGTTCTGTTCGCGTTCAAGACGCTGCTGGATGATCTCCATGTGCAGCAGACCAAGAAATCCGCAGCGGAACCCGAAGCCGAGCGCGTCGCTCGTCTCGGGTACGAATGAAAAGCTGGCGTCGTTCAGGCTCAGCTTCTGCAATTCTTCACGGAGGTTTTCGAAGTCGGTGACGTCGATCGGGTACATGCCGCAGAAAACCATCTGTTGCGGCGTCTGATAGCCCGGCAGCGGCTCGGCTGCGGGGTTCCCCGGTTCGGTCACCGTATCGCCGACGTGTACCAGGCCGAGTTCTTTGACGCCGGTAACGATGTAACCCACCTGACCCGGCCCGAGTTCTTCGCACGGGACCATTTTCGGTAGGAACTGACCGAGATCGAGCGTGTCGTACGTCGTTCCGGTTCGCATGAAACGGATCTTTTGACCTTTGCGGAGCGTCCCCTCGACGACCCGAACGTAGGTCATGACGCCGCGATAGCTGTCGTATTTGCTGTCGAAAACGAGGGCGCGGAGCGGGGCGTCGGGCTTCCCTTGCGGGTGCGGGATCCGCTCGACAATTGCGTTGAGAACGTCTTCAATTCCCGTTCCCTGCTTTGCGCTGACTTTCAGTGCGTCGGACGCATCCAGGCCCAGAACAGTTTCCACTTCTTCCAGAATCTCGTCGACGCGCGTTACCGGGAGGTCGATCTTGTTGACCACCGGTATGATGGCGAGATCGCCCGCGATAGCGGCGTAAGCGTTCGCGACAGTCTGCGCCTGGACCCCTTGAAAAGCGTCGACGAGGAGCAGTGCTCCCTCGCACGCGGCCAGGCTCCGAGACACTTCGTAATGAAAGTCGACGTGGCCGGGGGTGTCGATCAGATTCAGCTCGTACTTTTGCCCCTTGTAGTTGTAGTAGATGGCCACGGCCCGCGCCTTCACGGTGATGCCGCGCTCGCGCTCGATGTCGAGATCGTCGAGAATCTGTTCCTTGAACTCTCGCTGGGTAATTGCGCCGGTCTTCAGCAACAACTGGTCCGCCAGCGTGCTCTTGCCGTGGTCAATATGGGCCACGATCGAGAAATTGCGAATGAACTTCGGATCCATGGAGCTCGAAATCAATAGAGTTGAACAGGTTGCGCTCGGAAGGCCGGCAGGCAACGGCGGCGGGAGCCCGACATTCGGCTCGGACCCTGAGCGCCGGCCAAGCGTCGTTGGTTGTCCGTATTCTATCGATCTGGGGGCGGTGGGTCGAGGCGGAAAGAGCGGCGGGAAAAACCCGAATTTCGACTGGTGGGACTGACTCAGAAACCGATCTGACAGCCTTGGAACCGGTGCGAAGTCAATTGGGGCAGGGCGCCGGTTCGAGGCAGTCCCGGCGACATTGCGGCGTCTTTTTCAGCTCCTCGTTCGACGCGAACCTCGATGCCCTGCTCATGCAGTTCACGCCGGGTACTTGAGCTTCGCGCATCCGGCGGCTCCGATGTAGCCGGCGTCGCTTCCGAGGGTTGCGTAGTCAATGACCGTTCTTGCGTAGGGAACCGGGAATGCGCGACGCTTTACTTCGTCTTTGATCCGCTGCAGGAAGCGGCGGCCGAGTTCTTGATCGTGTCTCCCGAAGGTCATTGCTCCACCGAGCAGGACCATGGCGGGGTCGATCGTGTGCATCAGTGTGGTGGTTCCGACTCCAAGGCAGCGGGCTGCATCCATGATGAGATCGTCGGCGAGTTTGTCTCCTTCTTCCGCCGCTTTCGCCATCAGGAGCGGAGTGAGCTCTTCGCCGTTATCCATCCACTTCTGCAGCACCGACGGATTGCCTGCATTGAGCAATTCCTCGCAACGCTGAACCAGCGAGCGACCGCCGGCATAGGCTTCGAGGGTCCCGTACTGTCCGGTCTCGCAGCGACGGCCGTTATCCATTTCGATAATGATGTGGCCGCACTCGGAACCGTGCGAATGTTCTCCCTCGACGATGACATCGCCGATGATGATGCCACATCCAATTCCAGTGCCCAGGGTCCACATCACCATGCTGTGTGCATGATGCCCTGCGCCGACCCAGAACTCGCCGTAGGCGGCAGCATTCGCATCATTCTGGAGTACCGTCACTTTGCCGATGCGGTCGGCAACGCGTTGGCGGATCGGGTAGTTCTCCCAGCTCGGAAGGTTCGGCGGCTCGAGGATCATCCCGGCGGGGATGTCCATCGTGCCCGGCGTCGCGAGTCCAATTGCGCGAATGTCCGCGAGTGACTTCCCGCTGGCATCGATCGCCTTTTTCGCAGCAATCCCTATCGACTCGACACCAGCGTCCGGCCCCTTCTCCGGGTCGGTCGGAACGCTCACTTTCGAGAGAGACCTTCCGTCTGCAGAAACGACGCCAACCTTGGTATTCGTTCCCCCAACATCAATGCCGAGGTAATATGTCTCGGATGCGGGCATGTTTCTATGTCTGCATTTTTGCTGCGAAATTTGAGGGAATCGACATCGGGGGAGCGAGTCAGGAGTCGGACTATTTGCCCTGTTGGGGTCATCACTGTCGAGACGCGGCCGCAAATTCCATCACGGCGGCTTATGTCCCGCGAATGAAGAATTCGAGCCAGAAAGTGTTAGAATAAAGTCCATCGAGCGTCCCGTCTATTCAGGGAGCCTGCGAGTTCCGATGTCGCACGAGAAGTCGACGCCCCGGCTTGTGGACGAAATATATCGTGAATTCGGTCGCGAACTTTGGGCATTGTTCTATGCGCAATGCTGCGATGCGGAAGCGGCTCGCGATGCACTTCACGAGGCAATCGTCCGATTGCACGAGTACAAGGGGCTTCCCCTCGAAGATCCCCGGGCCTGGCTGTTGACGGTTGGACGGAACTGGCTGCGCGATGCAGCTCGTCGCCGGAAAGTCGCGGCGAAAACCTCGGAACTGCTCGACACGCTACCCAGTTCTCAACTCAACGCGGAATCGATCGTGGCATTCGCCGAGACTCAAACTCTGGTGCGGACAGGTCTGGCCGAACTTCGGCCGGATGACCGGGAAGTTCTCGTGCTTCGTTACGCCCTGGGCTGGTCCTCGGAACGAATTGCGGTCGTTGTCGAATCGACCAGCACGGCGGTCGATATGCGGCTATCGCGTGCCCGGCGCCGGCTGGCGCAGATTCTGGAACGCCTGGGAGTGACTCATGAGTTCGTTTGAACCGCAGTCACATGACGATTCGTTCGACTCGATGCTCACAGAGTTCTTCGAGTCCGAAATGCCGGAGGAGATCCGCAATCGCAGTTTTCCGCCGAACCTTCGGCCAGGAATTGTTTCGAAAGATTTACAGAGAGAAAGTTCACGGTCGTTTGCACGTAGCAGCATTCGCCGATTCCGAATGTGGACTTCAATCGGTCTCACGGCGGCCGCGGTTGTTGCCGTTACTGCCGCAGTACTCCTGCAGAGTCCTGCTCGAAAGGTTGCAATAGGCGAATCTCCGATAGAACCGGTCGCCGCGACAACTGTCGAGCCAAGCGGGCTGCAATCAGCCGCACTTTCTTCCCGTCTCGAAGAGCAAGCTGCGATCGCCCGGCGTGGTGAAAGCACGAAACTCCCCCAAACCCCGCGGATTCCGGGAGGCGAAAAGGTGGTGGCTGGCGTCGGCGGAACCGGAGTCGCAGAGCTCTTGATGCCTCTTTTGCCCCTTTCTTCGCCACCGGAGATCGACAGAAATCAATACAGGTACCGGGTTTCGGAAGCATATGAGCCGGTCGTTTCGAGGCCCGACGCTCCGATTTCGTATGAGCGTCGCGCCCGTGTTCGAACGACGAATGTATCGTTCTTCGAGCCGAACTCCGGGGCTCAGATCGAAATGCAGCTCCCTGAGCTGGAGATCGAGATTCTTGCGGCCGCTCGGCCCGGACAGTAAAAGTGACGAGTGGAGCCCCCCTCGGTTCGGAGTACAATCGATCGAAATCGCCCACACTCGCCTGGGCGGCGATATCGCACTGAACAGGAACGAATCGCGTTTGGGGCAGTTGCGGAAACTCTTCCGCAGGGATGGGGACGGAATTGCCCCGATTTTGTTCGCGCGGAAAACATCGCATCGAGCACTCGTCGCTCGCAGCTGTTTCTCCGCTGCACCAATTGATGGAGAGACGTGATGAGAGTTGGGAAACGCATGCTTGCCGCAATGCTGCTCGCCTTGGGCTGCTTGACCTCGCCCGTGTTCGCTCAGGTGGATATTAACGTCCCTGGTGCGCGCGTTCGCGTCGGTGGCGGGAAGGTCGATGTTGCTGCACCGGGCGTGCGAGTCAATCAGGGAGGAGCGGGTGTTAACGTCGTTGCCCCGGGGGTTCACGTCGGCGTCGACGGACAGCCGCTGACTCGTGATCCGAACAAAGAAGCTTACGTCGGGCTCTTCGTAGAACCGATTTCCGAAGCAGCTGCCGCACAACTCGGCGACCAGATTCTCAACGGACGTGCGCTCATCGTCGTTCGAGTGCTTCCCGGCTCCCCGGCTCAAAAGGCAAACATCGGCAAGCATGATGTTCTTGTCTCATTTGACGGACATCCGCTGACCTCCGTCGAGCAGTTTCAGACACTGCTTCAGGCTGATTTCCCAGGCCGCCCGGTCCGCATCGATCTGCTTCGGGCCGGAAAGCGGTACTCCGCAGAAGTCGTTCTCGGCGAGCGGGACGTCGACAAGCACGTCAAGAAGGAACGTAAAGATCGCGGCGATAGCCGCGTCGGAGTGAACGTTCTGGGACGCGTCATCGTCGGCCGCCACGGAGTTGATGCTCCCGGAGCCGTTATCCGCTGGGGAACTCCGGCGGAAGTCGAGATCTCGGAGGGACGCCGCACCACGTGCAGCGTCGCTGGTGAGCGCCGCGATGCGGCGACTTGGAGCGTCTTCGTCACGTTCACAGGTCCCGATGACAAGGTGATCGAGAAGAAACTCGAGGGAACTTCAGAAGAAATTCGCACTCGGCTCGACGAATTCCCGCCAACGGTCGCGGACCAGGTTCGTCGCACGATGGAGAGGGCAGAATCCGACACCGTCGCCAGCAAAGGCGTGCGGGTCAACGTTCAGCCCCGCGTGCAGGGCGAAGCTCGGGGTTTGCACGTCTCCATTCAGCGTCAGGGGGCCGCGGGGGGATCGCGCATCTTCGAACTTGACCACACATTCAAGGGTGAGAAGAAAATCCAGGTCGATGACTTGCTCGAGATCAATGTCTTCTCGAGTGAACTGAAGGAACTCGATCCATCGGTTCGCGAACAGGTGGAAGAGACGCTGCGCGAAGTCGAGATTCCAGAAGTCCGCGTGGACATCCGTAAATCTCTGTGAAGTGATCTTCCTCGATCCCTCTCCCGTCGGGGAGAGGGTTGGGCGGAGATGGAAAATGTCATGCCGCACTCTGTCTTTGCCTGACGAGTCCGTCGCGTCCTGTCCCCTGAGGCTAAAAGCGCTCGAAAACCAGTATCGAGAAGTTTCGTGACAGGAAGCGACGAAGTTGCCCTTGGTTTGATCGGGCTGGGGCTGCTCGGATCCGCGCTCGCGGCGCAGTTCCTGAATCATGGTTTCGCCGTCGTCGGATATGACACGAGTGCGGATCGCTGTCGCGCCTTTGAAAAAATCGGCGGTAGAGTGGCCCCGAACGCGGCATCGGTTGCAAGCGATTGTCGCCGCGTTGTCCTGAGCCTCCCGACGTCGGAAGTTGCAACTCGTGTCGTATCGGAGATCGAGTCGGAACTTCCGGCAGAGTCGATCGTCATCGACACCACGACCGGCGAGCCGGAACAGATGGTTGCACTGGCCACTCAACTTTCCGCACACGGCGTGCAGTACCTTGATGCCACTGTTGGTGGTTCGAGCCAGCAGGTCCGTGATCGGGACGTGATCGCGATTGTCGGCGGCCATTCCGCGGCGGTCGATGCCTGTCGCGACGTGTTCGATGCCTTTGCCCGCGAGGTCTTTCACGTTGGACCAATTGGCAGCGGCGCGAGGATGAAACTGGTAGTCAATCTTGTGCTCGGCCTCAATCGAGCGGTGCTTGCCGAAGGTCTCGCGTTTTCGCGGGCGTGCGGCTTTGATCCGAACGACGCGCTCC
>JBFWWA010000224.1:0-7487 GCA_050246455.1 Planctomycetaceae bacterium | reverse complement strand
GCGGCCGAGAATGTCGGAGAGGGCGTGCGCTTCGCGGTCGACGCCGGAACTGTCGCCGCGCAGACGTGCGGCCATTGCAACGAGCATCGGCTCGGATGTTCCCGGAGGCATCAGCAGCGCGACGACGTGCCGGGAGGCGTGGAACCGCGGTGTCTTCCAGACGCACTCCATCTGCGGGGTAAAGCCGTGTCGTTCGAGATGGAGCGAGTGCCGATTGCGTTCCAGACAGGAGAGGATGGCGTTCATTTGGACACCTTCCTTCCCGTCACGCTGAAACAGCCGATCATCAGGTCGCGGAATCCCAGTGCAATCGCCAGTTTGCCGACGGAGGATTTGCACCAGCCGCGCAGACTCGTCGCCTGATGCTTGAAGAAGTAGCGGGCTGCGGAGTCTCCGTCGTGAATCGGCAGGAAGGACGTTGCGGAAGTGAACTTCGGCCAATGCCAGTGGACGTCGATGCTTTCAAATCCGAGCTGGCGGAGTTGTTTCGTCGCTTGAGCCGAGGTGGTGAACCAGGTTGAAGGATTGCGGAGTCGGCGGCGATTTTCGATGTAGATCGATCCGCCCGGTTTCACGCGCGGCGCGGCAGCTTTCACCAGTGCGGCGTGCCCTCCCTGAACGATCACGAGATCGAACTCGCGCGTTTCAGCCGAAAGCTCAACGGCATCGCGATGGTAGATTGTCGTCGGGCTGAACAGCTCGAGCGATTTCCTGAGTTGAGGATCGCAGCGGCCGACGACGGCGGCATTCAACAGTCGCGGATCGGTCAGAAGGAATCGCCAGTCGAGCCGTCGGGAAAGGGCGAGCCTCTCTTCATAGCTCGGCCCCGGCGCGCGCTCCATCGACGAGCGCGAAATCGGCGCTTCCTCGTCGAGCGTGGCCGCGGGCTGGGTGGGCATCGGTTCGTCCTGATTTCCTGTCGATCCGTACGCTAGGAAAACCTAGCTTTTCAAAGCCGCTTCTGCGGGTAGAACCGGGGTGTCAGATTGTGCGGAAAACAAAAGCTGAAGACCGGGGGATTCCCTCCGGGCCATGCTCAGCCGTAACAACTGGAAATAACGGGCCAGATGGACCGCGCCGGCCGGAACTCGCGTCGATTCCCGGAGTGAGCGATGCATCCAGCAGGTGTAAAACAACGGTTCAACCGCCTCCTGCGGAACGCCGACACGGCGGACGTAATTGGAAACGAATCTCGCAGCCATCAATGAGACTGGAGTCTCTTCAATGATCTGACGTTTGAATGCCTCCGTCACATCCAGATTCCGCGTCTTCGTGGTGCCGACGCCGACGCCGAACGAACGAAGCAGATAGACCATATCCCAGAGCGGAAGTCCATCACTTTCGGCAGATTCCCAGTCGAGGAAGATTGCGCGGTCGTCGGGCGTTGCGAAGACATTCCATCGTCCGGGATCGCCGTGCTGAAACACGAGCGGAATCGGACTCGAACAATTGTCGAGTGTATCGATCTGATGTTCGAGGAATCGATGTTCTTCCGGGGTGATCGGAAAGATCTCGACGAATCGCGCGAAGAGGGAGCGAAGGCCTTCCGCGATCTTCTCCGGGGAGGCAGCCCGGTGGTCGGCCGTCGTTTCACCGAGCTTCGTCAGCCATTCGAGCGCCGAATGAATAATCGGACAGTCGGCCGAGAAGCGGCTCCGGACATCGAACGGAACCCCCTCGACGAATGACTCGCCGACAACCGAACACTTTCCCGCAGTGCCCGAGAAAAGAACGCGCGGGATCGACCCGCCGTCCGCCAGACCGAGAGATTCCAGTTTTCCAAGCGCCGCTCCCTCGCGCTCGAGCCGTGCGTTGAATTCCGGCGAGCGGGTCATCTTCACGAGGCAGGAGGGAGTCGGCTGCGACGTGACGGGAACTTTTCTTTCAAAGAGCAGGAAGAGCAGTTTCCGGGAGCTGTACTCGCCGCTTGCCGAGTAAGCCCACCGGCAATTGTCGATTGCGACTCCGGACGCCCGGGCGATCTCGCGGAGGTAACGGGGAGGTCCTTCGAGCAGTTTTCCCGCTTCGGCTCCAACGAGATTTCCGACTCGACCGAACCGGTCGCGTGCCGCGTCCGATTTGTGGAACTTTCGTTCCAGGCCGCGACAGCTGACGACGAAACTATGGCCGATCTCGCGGACCAGTTCCTTCGCGGCGTGCGCTGCGAGTTTTGCGGGCGACTTGCGCGCCTTTCCTTTCGCAACCGGCTTCAGCGGATTCGTTGCAGCGGCCCCGTTTGCTTTTGCAGTCTTTGCACGCTGTTCGGTCGATCGCAGCCTTTGAACCGTCATGTACGCGCTGTCGAGCTCGCGCGTGAGGAGTTCGTTAATGATCGAGGAGTCTTCCAGCGGAGTTGCGGTATGCATCTCCCCGCCGATCGGCGTCAGCCACAGCTGGGCCATCGAACCGAATTCGGTTTCGAGCTGCCTGCGGGCCGCCGAACCCTTTTTCAGCATCTGTGCGCCGAAGTTCTCGAAGTAAAGCGAGCCGGCGGGTTTGAGAATCCGGCGACAATTCCTGACAAACCCCCCGTCCTTCAGAAACAGGCGCGTCGATCGGCGATCGGCGAGAAGCAGCAGGTCAACGACGCCTTCTTCCTCGACGCCCGGGATTCCGTCTCCCCCGACGACCGAGATCGTGATGCGCGGCCCATTCGCCAGCTTGAGTTTGCCGATGAGGACCGCCGCCCGTTGCTGCTCACCCGGAGTCGTGGTGGCGATGACGATCTGATTCGCGAGCTTTGCGAGCGCTCTCAATGTCGACAGGCGCGGCAATCCGACGATCACGATGCGATCGAGATCGAGACTCGGGAGGAGATAGGTCCAATTCGCCCCCGTCACGTCCCCTTTGAGGTTCGTGCCCGGTGTGAATTTCGTGTTAAGGCTCATTTCGAGCATAACTTACCCGTTCTCCAAATCTCTCTCTGAAAGTTGCCGAGGGGTGAATGAAGTCGCGTCAGCCGCGCGGCTTCCTTGCCGATGCGCTGCGCGGCTTGCCGAGCAGGAGCGGGATCAGAGGGACCCGCAGCAGTTCCGGGAACGTTTCCGTGACGTCGAGTGCTGCCCGGTTCGTCCGGACAACAATCAGGATGATCACGACTCCGAGGATCGAGCTGGCAAAGATGTTGAAGTTCGCGAATTGCTGGATCAGCCAGAGGCCGACGGCGCTCGACGCGATGATTGCATAGACGCGAAGGTAGCGGCGATCGGCAAAGCTGACGCCGGTGCCGAAGAGCAGCCCCGACTGCTTGAGCAGGTTGTGCGCGATGAGAGTGACCGAAGTGCCGACTGCGGCACCCATCGCTCCGTACCTGGGAATGAGCGTGAAGTTGATGGCGAGGTTGAGCGCCGCGACGACGAAGGTCGAAAGGGCGACGTACCAGACCATCCGGTAGATAGTGAGCGTAGTGCCGTTGAATCCGAGGGCGGCGTTGATGTAGTAGCCGACCGCGAGAATCGACAGAAGCTTTCCCGATTCGGCATATTGCTCGCCGAACATGAACAGCGTGAGAGGTTGGCCGAGTGAGAACGATGCGATGAAGACCGGGAAGGTGAGGACGGCAATCCAGGTGGCGGTCTTCCAGTAAAGCTCGTTGATCCCCGCTTTGTCGCTACGGGCGAAGAATCGGGACGCCTGCGGCGTGAAGAGGACCGTGAAGGTCGTGTAGACGATGAGATTGAGCCGCGCGAACGGCTGCACGGCGCGGTAGGCGGCGACGTCTTCCAGCGTGCCGTAATACTTGAGCAGAACGACGTCGAGCCCGTTCATCACCAGGAAAAGAATATCGGTCGAGAGCAGGGGGAGCGTGAAGACCAGAATCTCACGCCACGGAATGTCGACGTTATTGCGGTCGAAGTGCTTCCAGACCCCTTCCTTCGTCATCAGCCGGTAGAGAACGACGCTGCAGATAGCGACGCCGAAGGCGGATGATGCGACCGCACCGAAGGTCAGAAACCGCGCGTCCCCCGACATCAGGATCATAAGCCCGACGATCGAGAGCCGCATGACCGGAGCGAGCAGGTGGCGGCGGAAGAAGATGGCCTTCGGACTCGCGAAGACCGCGAACATGTTGATCAGAAGCGCGTCGAACGCCTCGAACGGAACCAGGAAGACAGCGATCATGAGGAGCGTCATCACTTCGGGATCCTGCACCCAGCGTGCTTCAATGGTCCCGTGGAATGCGAGGACGACGGCGGGCACGAATAATCCGAAGCCCACGATCGTCAGGATGACGAGCTTCAGAGTACCGAACATTTTTCCGAACTCGTTCCGCTCGTGATAGATCGGCACGAAGCGGCTGACGGCGCGGTCGAAACCGAGCGTGCTGAACAGCCCGATCGACTGTGTGACCGACAAGGCATACATGTACGCACCGAACGATTTGCTCGGCAGGTAGCGGACGATGAGCGTATGGACGGCGAGCGTGATGAGCTGCGACATCAGCCGCCCCGCGAAAAGAAGGCTCGATCCGCGAATTTGTTTGCGGGCGGCCTTTTTCTCGGCAGGAACGGCGTTCTCATTGGACGCGGCCGGTTCGCCCGGAAGCGCCATGTCTGAAGGCGCGCCGACGAAATCCGAGACGGCCGTGTTCGGTGTCGAACTCATGACGGCACCTTTGGAGCCATGGGGCCGGCGACCGACGAGCGTTTCGAGTCCCAGATGTCCCAGCGTGTTCCCTGCATCAGCTTGATCCAGGCGCGGAGCGCGGCGTAGTTGGCGAAGCAGAAGTAGTAGGGGATGGCGAGCAGCTTGAACGCTTTTGCACGGCGGAGCGATGAATTGCGGAGCAGGCAGCCCGCAATCGCGGAGACGTAGAACAGAACCTGGGCCGCGAAGAAGACCTGATAGAACAGACCCTGGCCGAGGATCATTGCGTTCGCGAAGAAAATTCCGAGGAGCAGCCAGACCGCGGCCCAGCGGAGCAGTTTGTGCGAAAAGAGCTGGAACGAGTAGAAGCCGAACTGGAACGGGTTGAAGAGCTCCCGGACTTCCCATAACGCGCTCAGGCCGCGCGTGATCACGCGCATCTTGCGGGCGAGTTCCGCGCCGTCACTCGGTGCGACCGGCTCGGAGGCGATCGCATCGGGTTCGAAGACGAGCCGGCTTCCGCCGAGAATGACCCGCTTCGAGATGACTGAATCGTCGCAGACCCCGGACGGGACCGGGGCGAAAAACTCGCGGCGGACGGCGTGGATTGCACCGGTCGAGGAAATGGTGTGCCCGGATTCGCTTTCCAGCCGCTTGAGAATGCGGTCGAAGCTCCAGTATTTTTTCTCGCCGTGGCTGGCGGCGTTTCCGGTGCTCGTGGTGTAGCACTGATTTCCCGCGACGCCGCCGATCGTCGGATCGGCAAAGGGGCGGACGAGGATTCTGAGCGCATCGCGAGAGAACATGCTGTTGGCATCGGAGAAGGCGAGAATTTCCCCGGTCGCGAGCGAAACGGCATCATTGAGCGCCGGGATTTTTCCGCGCCGCGGGAACGAGCAGAGTCGGATGCCGCGATCGGCGTAACCGGCGACGATTTCATCGGTGCCGTCGTTCGAGCCGTCCGAGCCGACGATGATTTCGAGTTTTTCGCGCGGGTAGTCGAGCGCGAGGATGTTGTCGAGTTTCTCGCCGATGGCGGCCGACTCATTGTACGCGATGATGACGAGGCTGACGTGCGGAGTGACGTCCTCTTTCCGGTAAGGCTTCCGCCACAGCGACTTGAACAGAATCAACAGCGGAAAGCCGAGGTATACCCAGGCAATTGCTGCGAAGAGGATCCAGAAAAGTCCGACGAGCGCGACTGTCATTTTGCAATCCCTCCGGTCCTCAGCGGCTCGGTGGGCTGGTTTTTCTGAGGCGAGCTTTTCGACGGCTGGCGGAGAAGCGGTTCCACCGAACCGACGAGCGACGGGATCTGCGCCGGGTACGGGTGATAGACCGCGTGTGCGGGGACGTCGGCGAGCGACTTGTTGAGAATCTCCCGGCGCTGCGCGCGGGCGTTCTCGATCATCGAGTTCGAAAGCGACGGAAACGCGAACTGCGCCATCCGGTAGTGGCGGAGGAATTCGCGCTCTTCGTAGTCGAGCGACGCGAGCATCCGCTCGGCAACTTCCGACGAGGAGACGGCTCGGGCCTCGGTCTTCGGAAGGTCGTGGCTGACGACAAAGAGCAGGTCGTCGACGGTTCCGCGCATCAATGTCAGCTTTCGGCCGAAGAGGCGCTGCGGGTCGACGTCGACAAAGATCTGCCGCTTGAACAGATCGAGCAATTTCCGGAAGGCGGAGATCTTGTGCAGCGGCCGGTTCGGTCCGGCGAACATCCCGATTGCCGAAGTGACGGCCGAGAGAACTTTCAGCCGCGCCCGTTCACTGAAGCTGAGGAGCGCGCGGAACTCCGGCAGGTCGGTGAGATGCCAGTCCCACATCCGGATCGGTTCGGGAATGCCGAACATCCGCCGTTCTTCGCCGCTGATGTAGACCCACTCGTCGCCGATGTATTCCGCTCCGCGGGCGAGGAAGCCGAGGAGCATTTCGGTTTTGCCCCCCTTCGACCAGCCGGTGACGAGCACGCCGCGGCCGTGGTAGTGGAACGCCGCCGCGTGAAGCGGAACGAAACCATTCGAGAGAGCCGTGAGGTTAATGATGGGCACGAGGAGCGGGACGGCGGGAATGCCCCGTTCGCAGACGATCTCGCATCGTCCGCCGATCTGCTCGAACGGAATCCGGACGCGGACGCTCTTGTGCTTGTGATTCAGAATCAGAAACGCGTCATCCGTGAAGCCGGCCTCGTCGAGACCGAGATACTGAATGGCCCCGGTCGTTTCGAGCTTGTCGACGAACCGGATCGTGATGTCGGGCGTGCGCGCGAGGGGTGCGTCGATCGGTCCGAGCTGTTTGCGCACGGCTCGGACGTCCCCCGGCGTGGGGTCGATCAGTCGAATCCCCACGATGCCGTGAAGATCGAAATCGGTTCCGCTCCGGCTTTGCGCCGACTCGGAATTTCCTGCCGCATCCTGCATCACGCAAGCTCCTGAAGTTCTCTCGGATTTCGCAGATTTTCGGAAACCACGAGCGTCGCAGACGCAGCGAGCGCCATCATCAGCCAGAAGTACCGGACGAACGCGAAGTGCAGCGCCAGGCCGGTGACGAGGTACGAGATGATCGCCAGGAAGAATCCGGTGGCGATGAATGCCGAACGGGGATCGCTTTCGATCATCCGCCTTCGCGTTCGCAGCAGATCGCGAAGCGTCACGAAGACCACCGCGGCGAAGCTGAGCAGCCCGAGCAATCCGGTTTCCGCGGCGAGCCCGAGGAACAGGTTGTGGGATTCACGGCCGCCTGACGCCTGCACGCTGCCGACCATTCCGGAGTACTGGGGATAGTGCTTGTTGAACATGCCGGGACCGACCCCTGAGACGGGATGGTCCAGGAACATACGGGCCGCGGCAAGAACTTCCACCGTGCGGTTCTTGAGTGCGTTGTCGGGGGTTGCCTGTGCTT
>JBFWWA010000223.1:0-7496 GCA_050246455.1 Planctomycetaceae bacterium | reverse complement strand
CTGCCGGGTTTTGTGAAACCGACTTCTAACCTGCCGGGAAGAGATGGTCCAGACAGATTTGCGACCAGGTTTCGAACTGATCGCGTTGTTTAGATAATTCGGCCGGTGAGGCAAACCCTGTCTCTATCATCGACTTTTCCCGCGGGCGAACTTTGGGCGCTTCGAGCTCAAACAGGTGGACGATCCCCAAATGAACCTTGCCGACTTCGGTTTCATCGTCATTAATCAGCCCCACACACGTTTCGGTATAAGCCGATTCGAGATGGATCTCTTCCTGAATCTCGCGCCAGAGGGCTTCCTTGTAGACGGACGATTGCCGTCCCTCGTCGGTCGAGGAAATATGCCCACCCACCCCAATTGACCGTTTGCTGTGCAGCCTTCCCTCTCCCTGCGAATTACCCCGCTTATAAAAGAACACCTCGCCCTGGCAGCGGAAGATGCAGTAGGGAATCAGCTGCTTGTAGCTCGGATCCTGCTCCGCCACGTCCCGCGGCATGTAACTGGTGTAGGCGGGGTCGAACATTGTGCTCAGGTAGGGACGCGTGTTCGTCGTGAAGCCCTGAAAATGCCCCAGCTCGTGGAACAGAAGCGTCGGAACGACCAGCACCTGCTCGACCTGTTGGTTGCCAACACTCACGATGCACCTCCGTGGGGGGGAATAGAATTCAGCGTTCAGCGATCAGCCGGACAAGGAAATGCCGGAATCAACGACCGAGCAGTTCCTGGATTTTGGCAGTGACGTCGCCGGATTTCATCAGGGTTTCGCCGACGAGGATCGCACGGCATCCGGCGGCCCGCAACCGGGCAACGTCCGCGCCGTCCCTGATTCCACTCTCGCTCACCAGAATTGTGGAAGAGGGGACCTTCGCACCGAGGCGGATCGAGTGATCGAGATCGACGACGAAACTTCTGAGGTCGCGATTGTTGATTCCCAGCAGTTCCGGCTCGAGCTTGAGGACGCGATCGAGATTCTCGGGATCGTAGATTTCAATGAGCGCATCCATGCCCAGCTCCGAAGCATAGAAGTAGAGGTCGCGGAGGTCGCAGTCGTTGAGACACTCCGCAATCAGCAGGATGCAGTCGGCTCCGGCGGCCCGCGCTTCGAGGACCTGGTAGCGATCGAGCAGGAAATCCTTCCGCAGAATCGGAAGATCGACCGCTTTGCGGACGGCACGGAGGTCGTCGAGATGCCCCTTGAAGAAGTGCTCGTCGGTGAGGACGCTCAGGCAGGACGCGCCGCTCTTTTCGTACATCGTCGCGACGGCGACCGGATCAAAATCGGCTTTGATCAGGCCGGCCGAAGGGGAAGCTTTCTTCACTTCGGCGATGAGCGCCATTCCGCTTTTCGCGGACTTCGCACGGAGGGCACCGGCGAAATCGCGCACAGCCGGCGCCGCGCTCAACTGCGCTTCGAGCAGGCCGGCCGGTCGAAGCGACTTCGCCTGTGCGATTTCGCTCCGTTTCTTCTCCATGATCTGTTCGAGGACGTTCGACACCGGTCCGGACCTGAAGTGATGCACAAGTGCGATGAAACGGAAGAACCACGAATGCAATCCGGCTGGTATGATAGCGGGACGCGGCGACGATCGAAACCGAAAGCAGGGAGCATTGACCGCCTCGCATTCGCTCTGCCATATTGTCGCGAGCGAAGCCGTCGTATCAAGCCAGAGAGATGCTGCGATCCGATCGGAATGACTTTCGATCCGGAATTTCCGCGACTGCGACCGTTGCCGGACCGATCGGGATGAACATCCTCGACATCTTCACGATCGCACTGCTCGGGCTCTTGATGCTCTCAAGCCTGATTGTCTGGGGAGTGATCACGGCGCGCTGGAACGTGGTCCAGCCGGCGCTCGAGCAGCATGACCGCAACCCGGTGCCGATTTCTCCCGGGATCGTCATTGCCTGCGGGCTGGCGTGGATACTCGCGCAGCGGATCGCCTTCAGCGCGTTCGAGGTCCAGGAAGCGACCTCGCTGGCGAACGTGCATTATGCGTCGCTCGCGAATCTGCTGACCGTTTTCTTCGTGGTCGCAATTCTTCTGGTGAGCTACGGGTTCGGCGCGCTGCGCGATCTCGGGCTTTTTCCCCGCGACCCCTTCTCCGAAATTGCGAGCGGCATCTGGGGGTTCCTGGCGAGCATTCTGCCGGTGCTGGCAGTCATCATCGCCACCTCGCATTTTCGCAGCGAGTCTCAGCAGCATTCCTTCCTGCAGTTTCTGCGCGCGAACCCGTCGCCGGAAGTGATTCTCTGGATCGGACTGGCGGTCTGCGTCCTCGCTCCACTGGCGGAAGAACTGCTCTTCCGCGTCGTCCTGCAGGGGGCGATGCAGGCGCGGATGGAGCCGCGGACGGCGATTCTCATCGCCTCCGTCATTTTCGCAGCGGTTCACAACCTTCCCGATTCCATCGCACTCCTGCCGCTGGGGGGAATCCTGGGCTACGTCTACTACCAGCGCAACAGCTATCTGGCGGCGGTCGTCGTGCACGCCCTGTTCAACCTCATCAATCTGGAAATGCTGCTGCTGAGCCTCAGGCAGCAGTGACGAAAGCCGGTTCCGGGAAGAGGTCCGAGGACTGGCAGCAGCCCCAGCGGGTTGGTACGCTCCGTTTCCGAACCGGCAATGCGGGGACGGTCCCGCACAAGGCCGGCAGCCTGAACCACACGACTCGTTAAGCTGTCGATCGGCTATGACATTCGCCCCCGTCGAAGAACAACTCGCCATCCTGACGCGCGGGATCGAGAAGATCGTTCCCGAAGAGGAACTGGCGCAGAAACTGAAGTGGAGCCGCGACACCGGCACTCCGCTCCGGATCAAATACGGCATCGACCCGACCGGGACCTACGTCCATCTCGGCCACACGGTTCCGATGCGGAAGATGCGGCAGTTCCAGGAACTGGGGCATCAGGCGGTCATCATCATCGGGAACTATACGGCGCTCGTCGGCGACCCGAGCGGCCGGGACCAGACGCGTGCCCGCCCGACATCCGAGCAGGTGGAATCGAACGCACGCGACTACCTCGCGCAGATGGGAAAAGTCGTCGATCTCTCGAAAGCGGAAGTCCATCGCAACGGCGACTGGTTCGCGGAGATGTCGTTCGCGGAGATTCTCGAACTGACGAGCAAGGTGACGATTGCACAATTGTTGACGCGCGACGACTTCGCAAAACGACTCAAAGCGGAATCGCCGATCTATCTGCATGAATGCCTTTACCCGCTGATGCAGGCGTGGGACTCGGTGAAGATCCGGGCGGACCTCGAGCTCGGCGGGACCGAACAGCTTTACAGCTTCATGCTGGCCCGCGATCTGCAGCGCGAGCAGAAGCTGCCCAGCCAGGTCAGCCTGATGTCGCCGATTCTCGTCGGACTCGACGGCGTGCGCCGCATGGGGAAGAGCCTCGGCAACTACATCGGCATCAGCGAGTCGCCGTACGAGATGATGAAGAAGTTCATGCAGGTCCCCGACGGCGTGATGAAGATGTACTTCGAGCTCCTCACCGACCTCGATCTCAACCGCGTCGCCGATCTGCTTTCAGGTCATCCGAAGGAAGCAAAGCAGACACTCGCGAAGCTGGTCATCGCGGAATACCACGACCCGCAATCGGCGGACGACGCGGTGGAGCGGTGGGAACGGGAGATCGGCCAGGGGGCACTGCCGGAAGACATTCCCACAGCGACGATTTCGAAGAAAGAGCTGACCGACGGTTCGATCCCGGGCCGCAACCTGCTCAAGCTTGCGGGGCTCTGCACGTCGAGTTCCGATGCGGCGCGTTCTATCCAGCAAGGGGGTGCCTTCTACGGAGAAGAACGCACGCGAATTCAATCCCCTGATGAAAAGATCAAGATCACCGACGGCCTGCTGCTCGGTGTGGGCAAGAAAAGAATCTGCCGCGTGCAGCTTACGGACTGATTTCAGGAATCCGGAAGAAGAGGGGAAGTTTAATCAGGAAGCCAGGAATTGATTCTCGACCCGCGTAAGCTGTTTGAATTATGACAACGGGTTGGCAATACGCCTGATTTCTCCTGGCTTCCTGGGTTCCTTATTGATTCATTCTTCTGCGAACCTCTCGAAGGACTTGTAGACCATGACAGTCGGTTTCGGCATTGTCGGCTGCGGGATGATTTCCAACTTCCACGCGAAGGCCATTGAGCAGATTCGCGGCGCGAAGATTGTCGCCTGTTACGACACGTTTCCCGCGGGGGCCGATCGCTTCGCTGCCGCCAACGGCTGCAAGGCGTATCACAACATCGACGAGATGCTGGCCGACAAGAACGTCCACATCGTCAACATCTGCACCCCCTCCGGCTCGCACATGGATCCGGCGGCGAAGGCTGCCAACGCCGGCAAGCATGTCGTCGTCGAAAAGCCTCTCGAAATCACGCTCGCCCGCTGCGATGCCATCATCAATGCCTGCAAGAAGAACAAGGTGAAGCTCTGCGCGATTCTGCCAAGCCGGTTCAGCCCCGCGAACCTCGCGCTCAAGCAGGCGATCGATCAGAAACGCTTCGGCAAGCTGACGCTCGGCGATACCTACGTGAAGTGGTGGCGCTCGCAGGCGTATTACGACAGCGGAGGATGGCGCGGCACGTGGGCCCTCGACGGCGGCGGAGCGTACATGAACCAGGCGATTCACAACGTCGATCTTCTCTACTGGTTCATGGGGGAAGTGGCCGAGGTGATCGGCATCACCGACACGCTCGCGCATGAGCGGATCGAGGTCGAAGACGTCGGCGTGGCTGCCATCCGTTTCAAGAACGGCGCGATCGGCACCATCGAAGCGACGACGAGCGCGTTCCCCGGCCTGCTCAAAAAGACCGAGATTCACGGCACGCAGGGCTCGGTGATTGTCGAGCAGGACGACATCCTGATGTGGGAGTTTGAGATATCGACCGCGAAGGATGTCGCTCTCAAGAAGAAGTTCGCGGCGAAAGTCAGCGGCTCGGGTGGGGCGAGTGATCCCTCGGCCATCTCGTTCAAAGGCCATCAGGAACAGCTGACCGATTTCATCAAGGCGATCAAAACCAACGGCAAGCCTCTGGTCGACGGCGAGGAAGGCCGCAAGAGCGTCGAGATCATTCTCGCGATCTACCAGTCGTCGTGGACCGGCAAGCGCGTGCAGCTTCCGCTGAAGAAGGACCCGAAGCGACCGGCGTCCGCGAAGAAGGGGAAGTAGCTCGTCGCTCGGCGGGGCGTGCCATGCCTTACTCGTTGGATTTCGAGTTCTTCGATCCGGGAGTGCTGCGCGATCGGGAGTTGATCGTTGAACTGGCGGAGAGAATCCCGGCGGACCTCGAGAAAGACTGGGCCCCCTGCTACGACTTTGCACTCAGCGTCGAGGGGTGGAATGATCGGATCGGTAGCGTCCGCCTGCGCATCGGAGAGACCGAGTCGCTCCGGATGTACGCCGGGCACATCGGTTACGGGGTCGACCATCCG
This sequence comes from Planctomycetaceae bacterium, assembly GCA_050246455.1. GTDB lineage: Bacteria > Planctomycetota > Planctomycetia > Planctomycetales > Planctomycetaceae > CAZVJA01. The sequence goes on along the minus strand of JBFWWA010000223.1, from coordinate 2,058 downwards.
TGGCGCGGCCATCACTACGCGGAGCGCGCCGTGCGTCTGATCCTACCGATCGCCAGACGACACGGCCTCAGGACGATCTGGATCACCTGCAATCCCGACAACTGGGCGAGCCGGCGGACCTGCGAGCGGCTCGGCGGCGAGATGGTCGAGATCGTTCCCCTCCCTCCGGACAACGAAATGTACCTGCGGGGAGAGCGGGAAAAGTGCCGCTACCGGCTCGACCTCTGAAAGCCTGCATCCGCCGGGGCCGCGTTTTTTGAGGCGACGACGGAATCTGATACACTGAAGCGATGGAAACACCTCGCCTCCGCTGGAGCTGGACCTCGTTCGCCGTGGGGTTGGTTGCGGGAATCCCGCTGGGGTTTGTGGGCCTGATCGTGCTGGCGCAGATTCTGACGGCGATGATCGCACTGCCGTGACCTGGAGTCGCCAGATGCACAACTCTGACGACCACCCCAATACGCCGGCTGACATGCGTCTCCTTTTCCTGATGACCGTGGGCGCGTTGGGGGGGATGACCATCGCGGAATGGATTCGGATTCCGGGCCTGTTTCCGGGTTATCTGCTGTTCGCCGGCACTCTGGTCGGCACGCTGGCGGGTGCCCTGGCCCATGAGGGAATCTCACGGAAATGGCCGCGGCGGGTATCACGGACGGACTCGTCGGCGGACCGAGGTTCGAGCTGACCCCCCGACCGGCTTCTGCGGCGCGTTGACCCGGTCAGCGGGGATTGTTAAAAGGGAACACTCGGCGTCGCCGGCCCGGCGCCACAATTCTGTCGTCGGCCGTGCACAGCGAAGGAATGAGTCAAAAAATGGGACGTGTTGAACGCGACCGCGAGATTTCACGGCGTCGAGCCCGCCGAACGAAGCTGAAGAAGCTCCGCACCAAGTTCGCCAAGGCGAATGATCAGGGAACGAAGAGCGCGATCCTGGAGAAAGTCCGGAAGATCAGCCCGTTTCTCGACCTCGAAGCGACGACCAAGCCGGCCGCCGCCCCGAAAGCCGCCAAAGCGAAGAAGTAGTCGAACACAAAAAAACCACCGGCGACCACCGGTGGTTTTTTGCGCGCTGCGTGCGGCGTTCGCGGTTGTGGCACGGTCTTCTGACCGTGACACTCGAAACGACCGCAGGTCTCTCGCGCTATCGCACCGTTCGTTGAGACCTTCGGTCAGCGTGTGTGGCTCGGTTTGGAGACCGGCCACAACAATCGCTAACCCTCGACTCTGACTTCTTCTGTTTCCGCCGTGAAGACGAAGCCGTCGGCGGCTCCGTCGATGCGAATGCGGCTTCCTTCGGGGAAGTTGCCGGCGAGGATCTCGTTTGCGAGCGAGTTCTGCAGCCGCTGCTGGATCACTCGCTTCAGCGGCCGCGCCCCGTAAACCGGGTCGTAACCCTCTTCGGCGAGCAGTCGCTTCGCATCGTCGGTGACTTCGAGCGTGTATCCGTTTTCCTTGAGCTGCTTTTCCAGCTGCTTGAGCTGCAGGTCAACGATCTCGCGAATCTCGTCCTTGCCGAGCGGATGGAAGACGATGACCTCGTCGATCCGGTTCAGGAATTCCGGCAGGAACTCGCGGCGGAGCGCTTCCATGACGCGCGACTGGATTTCCTTGTCGTGCTCCTTGCCGGCCAAGTCCATGATCGTCTGGCTGCCGATGTTCGACGTCATGACGACGATGGTGTTGCTGAAATCGACGGTCCGTCCCTGGCTGTCGGTCAACCGGCCGTCGTCGAGAAGCTGCAAGAGGACGTTGAAGACGTCGCGATGCGCTTTCTCGATTTCATCGAGCAGCAGCACGCAGTACGGCTGGCGGCGGACTGCTTCGGTAAGCCGTCCCCCTTCTTCGTAGCCGACATAGCCCGGAGGGGCGCCGATCAGCCGGGCGACCGAATGCCGCTCCATGAACTCGCTCATGTCGATGCGGACCATGTTGCGTTCGTCATCGAACAGGAATTCCGCGAGCGCTTTGCAAAGTTCCGTTTTTCCGACTCCGGTCGGTCCGAGGAAAATGAACGAGCCGATGGGACGATTCCGATCCTGCAGGCCGGAGCGAGAGCGG
>JBFWWA010000222.1:0-7502 GCA_050246455.1 Planctomycetaceae bacterium | reverse complement strand
CGGCACGGGAGGAAATATCGGCATGCGGTTCAGTCCGTTGTTCGTCGGCTCCGCGAACAATCATCCCGCGATGCCCGAATTCAAAGCGCCCGACGAGCTGCTTCCTTCGGTCGCACCCGAGCGACTGCTGGAACGACGACGCCTCCTCGACGGACTCGATCCAACCGAAAGCGCGAAGCTCGGAAGCCAGGTCAAACGCGACTGGCAGGATCTCTACGGTCGGGCATTTGAACTCTCGAACGGCAAAGGGGGACGGGAAGCGTTCGAACTCACACGCGAGCCGACCGCAGTTCGCGAACGGTACGGCATGCATCCCCTCGGGCAGAACCTGCTGCTCGCGCGGCGGCTCGTGGAGGCGGGAGTCGGTTTTGTCACCGTCAACGGCTGGACCGGCCCGGCTCCGGGGCAGGCCGGCGGCGGACCGCCGAGTTCAAGCTGGGACATGCACGGCGGCGAGATGGGAATGGGAAACGCCTTCGGCAGTGGCTCGTACGGAATGGGACATTGCCTGCCGCGGCTCGACGAAGCACTCTCCGCGCTGCTGACCGATCTCAAGGAGCGCGGCCTGCTGGAACGGACTCTGGTTGTGGTGACGGGGGAATTTGGCCGAACGCCGCGCATCAATCAAAATGGTGCTGCGAACCCGGGACGGCAGCATTGGCCATCGTGTTATTCATCAATTCTGGCGGGCGGAGGGATTCGCGGCGGCGCGGTGTACGGCGAGTCGGACAAGTCGGGAGCATTTGTCAAAGACAAGCCGGTCCGCCCGCAGGATCTCGGCGCAACAATCTACCGATCGCTCGGCGTCTCGCTCGATATGCGGATCGGGAAAGATGGCTTCACGCGTCCGATCAGCACGGGTGATCCGATTGTGGAACTGTTTGGATAGGCGGTCTCGCGCGTTACGCGAGTACCGGTTGTCTGGGCCACCCTGCCAGTTGGGTTTGACACGAGCGATGGGCCAGAGTTCAGTCTTCAAGAAAATCTCACCGGGAAATGTGGAACGGACATGTCGATGCACTTGGCCGAAATGGCGAAGCAGATTCGCAACCAGACGATCGTGCAATTGAAAGCCGCGCCGGAAGACTGGTTGCGGTGGGCGCCGCCCGGCACGTCCAATCACATCCTTTGGCACGCTGGTCACTCGCTCTGGGTTCAGGACGCGCTCTGCGTGGAGCCGCTCACCGGCGCGTCCGAATTGCCCGCCGGCTGGGAGCATTCGTTTGGCGCCGATTGCCGGCCGGTTCGCGAGACGCAGCATTGGCCCGGTCGGGAAGAAGTGCTGCGGCTGCTCGAGCGTCAGCTCGTTCGCCTGCAGGACCTCACTCGAGAACGTGCCGAACAGCTGAAAGATTCCGCACTCGTCGCGGAAATCATCCACGGACTGCACGACGAAGCACGGCACCAGGGGGAGATGTTCCTGCTGTTCAAGCTGCGTCGAGCGCAAGGCGGCTGGCGGGGTGGCCCAGACGCACCCGCGTCTGGGTGACGAAGTCACAAGAGGCTTGCCTGTCACCTTTCATGCGGACCAGAATGGCAGGGGATGCTCAGCCAGATGGCAGGAGCAACGCCGCGATATCGGAGTTCCGATCCGCTGGGTCGATTGGGAGAGTTGCAGACGGATACTTTGCTGCCGCCTCTCGTGTCTTCGTCACCCAGACAACCGTACCGGTTGTCTGGGCCACCCCGCGGCTGGACATCCAGACCGCGTGCGACATGGAAGTGACTCGCATGACCGCCAACGCGACGATGAGCGCAGTTGAACCCAAAGCATCGTCACGGCGGCTTTACCGGCTGATCATCATTTCGATCGTGGTGTTACTGTTCGCAACTGTTGCTCTTTTCGCGTGGAGGGGCCTGGAGCAGCATCGCGTAGTCGAACAGTTCAAAGCGGCTGGATGTTTTCTGACTGTCGCACCAATGGGGCCGGACCTGGTATCGCTTGGGCTCGATGAAAAAGGAGTTTTATGGGAAGCGATCTCAACCATTGAGAACGTCCGATTCACGTCCGATACACTTCCCATCGCGTTGGCGCATCCGGCTCCGTTTCAGCAGCTCAATGTGGCCGCCTTCTACCAGATCCAGCTCGACGACGACGTACTTTCGCGGCTTTTCGATTCGAATTCTTTGGGTGACGCCGGATCAGCACGTCGAGCGAATGGCATTCTCAGCAACACGCGTCGACTCGGGTTCGATGAAGTCGGACTGAACGACGATCGAATGCGATGTTTTTCCGCGATGAAGAATCTCGAAGGCTTTGCGCTGCTGGGCGGAGACGTGACGGATGCGGGTCTGGCCCACCTCGCCGGGCTGCCAAGACTGCAGACGCTCTCAGTGCGTCGTGTGCGACTTGACGGCAGCGCTCTCTCGAAGTTCTCCGCGAGCACGCCCCTGACCGTTGTCGACTTTGAACTCACGGAGTTCGGAGATTCCGCACTCGCGGAGCTGGCGAAGTTTTCGACGTTACGCGACATCCGATTGCGGAAAACTCGGGTGACCGATGCGGGACTAACGCCACTCTTGAAACTTCCAAGACTGCGAAGAATCGACCTGGACGGCACAGCCGTCACTGACGCCGGGCTCGACCACCTCGCGAAACTCGGCCGCATCGAGGAGATCGACCTGAGCGATACGAGTATCACGGACGCCGGCATCATGAAGCTGGCACACCATACCGAGCTGCGGAACCTCAAGGCCTATCAAACGAAGATCACCGAGGCAGGCGTGGAGGCCTTTCACCACTACCGACGGCTTCGGGGCATGAGCTGCACGCTTGAGTGGTAGGGGAGATGTGGAACTGGTCAACCGGCTGACTGCCGTCCCGACAACCGATCATCCCTCCCCCACGTCTCTCGCCAACCGGCACGATCGGCCCGTTTCGGCTTGGAATTCCTGTGGTAATGCCGGGCTGTCTTGCAATGCCCCCAAGCCCCCCTTAAAGTGAAAAACGGTGCCGGAAGGCCGTTTTCGCTGCGCGGTTTTTGCGCTCGATCGACGGCCAGCCCGTCCGCAGAAGCGCGGTCGGTTATCGCCTGGCAACCCATCCTGAGATCTCCACGGAATTCTTCCGATTTTTTCGCGGGAAATGGAATTCCCCCAACAGGTTCGGCTCGCGTCGCGTAGTGCGTGACGCAGGCGTTGCGCACTCGATTTTTGGCAAGGGTTATCGATGCAAACTGAGTCGGTCATTGAGATCCGGCATCTCACGAAGATCTATCGCGACTTCTGGGGCCGAAAAAAGGTCCGGGCGCTCAACTCATTGAGCCTCGACGTTCACAAAGGCGAGGTCTTCGGGCTCCTGGGACCGAACGGTTCCGGCAAGACGACGACCATCAAGCTTCTGCTCGGTCTGCTCTTCCCGACCGAGGGGGAGATCAAGATTCTCGGGAAGCCGGCGGCCGACGTCTCGAAGAACGAGCGGATCGGCTACCTCCCGGAAGAGTCGTACCTCTACCGCTTCCTCAACGCCGAGGAAACGCTCGACTTCTACGGCCGGCTCTTCAAGATGACGGCATCCAAGCGGAAGCAGCGCGCCAACGAGCTCATTGAAATGGTCGGGCTGCAGGGGGCGCGCCGCCGGCAGTTGAAGGAGTACTCGAAAGGTATGACGCGCCGCATCGGTCTTGCGCAGGCGCTCATCAACGATCCGGATCTCGTCATGCTCGACGAGCCGACGAGCGGTCTGGACCCGATCGGTACTCGCGAGATGAAGGACCTCATCCTTCGTCTCAAGGCCGAGGGGAAGACGGTCGTCATGTGCAGCCACCAGCTGGCCGACGTGCAGGACGTCTGCGACCGGATCGCCATCCTTTACGGCGGCGAGCTGACGGTCATGGGGAAGGTCGACGAACTGCTGCAGGAGCAGAACCAGACCGAGCTTCTCACCAGCCGACTCGACGACAACGTGGTTCGCGAAATCGAGGCGGTGCTCAAGAAGCACGGTGCGGGGATGGTCAAAGTCGATCACCCGACCGTCACACTCGAAGAGCTCTTCCTCAAGATCGTGGAACAGAGCAAAGAGCGGCCGGGGCAACGATTCACGAACGACGGCGATTCGCGCGGTGCGGCCGCTCTGAAGCGGGAGCCGGTCGCTCCGTCGAAATCGTGAAGCGAAAACGGCATTCGCGGCCGACACCGTTCGGACGCGGTGCCGAGGCACACGCGTCATTCATCTGCGGCATTCCATCCAACGTCTGAATTTCTGAGCAGGTCATGGACTACGATCCCACACCATATGATCTCACGGCTGGGCTCCTGAACTGGGCCAAAGTCGTCGGGCTCTGCACCCTGATCGTGCTGCTGGTCGCCTTTGTGACGGCGCTGGCTTCCAACGGCATGGCGGGCCTAGAAGCGGTCGTTCGCAACATCCTCACGGGAATCCGCGACATCGTCGACACCCGATTCCGTCGCGTCTGGGCAATCGCCCTTCTGACCATCCGCGAAGCAATCCGCAGGCGGGCGCTGGTGGTCTTTGTCATCTTCGCCGTCCTCTTCATGTTCGCCGGATGGTTCCTCCCCGAGTCAATCGACCGTCCCGACCTGCAGGTGAAACAGCACGTCGCGCTCGTGCTCCGGGCAATGACCTGGCTGATCCTGCCGGTGATTCTGCTTCTCTCCTGCTGGGGCATTCCCGAAGACATTCGACTGCGCTCGATGCACACGGTCGTCACCAAGCCGGCCCGCCGCAGCGAAATTGTGATGGGGCGCATGCTCGGCTTTATTTCCGTCGGCACCGGCGTCCTCGCGGTGATGAGCGTCGTCGGCTACATCTGGATCAATCGACAGCTTCCGGACGATGCCAAGCAGGCGCTGGTCTGCCGTGTTCCGGTCTACGGAAACCTGACGTTCCTCACGCGTGAAGGGTCGCCGGGGGAAGGCATCAACGTCGGCAACATCTGGAAATTCCGTGCGTACATCGAAGGAGCGACAAAAGCGGCCGGCGTCTGGGAAATCAACGACGTCGATGAAAGCCTGCTGGTTCCGGTCGAGAACAGCGCCGGCGAGACCGTTGACGGCTTGAAGTTCGAAGCCGGGTTTGAATCATTCCGCTCTCACAAGGGGGTGATCGGCAAGGGGCTCCTCGCGCAGATGCGGTTCGTGAATCCGGCCGAGAAGCTGCGCATTCCCGTCCCGCCGTTCGACGTTGCCGAGTACCGCGGCAACGTCATCGACGTTCCCCGCAAGATCAAGTACGAGAACAAAGAGTACGACATCATTGACGACCTCGTGCACGACGGCAAACTGCGCATCGAAGTGCAGTGCCTCAATGCGGGGCAATACCTCGGCATGGCCCGTCCTGACCTTTTCATCCGCACGGCAGACCGGAGTTTCGCCCAGGGGTACTTCAAAGCGAGCTTCGGAATCTGGCTGATGATGTCGCTGGTTTCGATTCTGGGCGTCACCGCCAGCTGTTTCCTGAAGGGGCCGGTCGCAACGCTTCTGACCTTCTCGATCGTTGTCATCGGTCAGGGAATGCGTGAGTTCATGGCCAAGATCGTCTCCGGCGAGCAACGCGGCGGCGGTCCGATCGAATCAATCTACCGGATGGTGATGCACCTCAATCAGACCATCGAGCTCGGTGAAGAATGGTGGGTGCCGGTCATTCAGTTTCTGGACCGCTGCTCGATCGAAATTCTGTACCTGGTGCAGCAGGTCATTCCGAATTTTGATTATTTCACGATGTCTCCGTACATTGCGAACGGATATGACGTGAACTGGAACGCCGCCATTCTGCCGAGCATCGTTAACGCGGCGGCGTTCGTCATTCCATGCATTCTGATCGGCTACTACAGCTTGAAATTACGCGAACTGGAGGCCAAATGAGCGGCTTCTCATCGAAACAACGCAAAGTTGCCTATATTGTCGCCATCGTGCTGCTGTCGATTCCGATCGTCACTCTCGGAATGCCGGCAGGAGAAAAAGGGTCCGAAGGACAGGCGGGAGGGGTTCTTGCCCAATTGCGCACCCGCATGGAACTCGGCGAGCCGACAATGGGCGACGTCGACCCTTCCAGCGCAACGATGAACCTCGTTCTGCTCGGCTTGCGCGGGCTGGCGACCGACCTGCTCTGGATCGACTACCTCCATCTCCAGGAAACGAAGAACTGGGCGCAGATGCGCTCGACCGTCGACTCCATCATTCTGCTCCAGCCGCACTTCAAAAAAGTGTGGCAGCATAACGGCTGGAATCTGGCCTGGAACGTTTCCGCCGAATGGGACGCTGTTGAAGATCGTTTCTTCTGGGTGAAGGAAGGGGCGAAGTTCCTCAAGAAGGGTTCGGCCCGCAATCAGAACGTGGCGCCGATCTTCTTCGACATCGGCCGCGTGCTCGGCCAGAAGATCGGCACTGCGGACGAGAGGCAGTTCTACCGTGCCTTCTTCAAGGCGGATCCCGACAAGGCGCGGTTCAACGGCGGTCCCGATCCTGAAGTCAATCCGAACGAAAAAGACAATTACCTCGCCGCAAGCGACGCTTACGCGGCCGCAAACGAGGTGGAATTGAAGTACCCCCAGCGTGAACGGCATCGCGTGGTGTTCCGGCAATACCCGGCCCAATCAGTCCTCTCGTATGCAAATGCACTGCAGGACGAAGGAAACTTCGGAGAAGTGACGCGTGGGGCCTGGGCCGACGGCTTCCAGCGCTGGACCGGAGAATTCGGACAGGAAACTTTCAAATCGCGAATTGGCGACGTCCGGCTCGAAATGGATGACGAAGCCATTGATGCCGCCGCCAAGGAACAGAATGTCCGAGCGGACGACCTGCGCAATGCGGTCGACTCGCTGCAGAAGATGATCAACTACCGTTACTGGCGGACTCGAGCCCTGTCGGAATCAGAGCTGACCACCGAGCAGGCTCACCGCGAGATTTACGAGGGGCAGCAGCTCTTCAAGGAATCGAAACTTCGCGAAGCCAAAGAGAAACTGCTGAGCGGCCTCACGAAGTTCGAGGAAGTGCTCAAAAAGTATCCGACGATCGGTTCAGAAGACGACGCAATTGACGAAATTCTGACCGCGCAGCTGTACTGGCGATACATCCTGCAGATTCAGCAGGAACCCGTGCCGCGAGACTTCCCGCTCCGCAAGATCTGGGACACCCAGCAGGCACGCATTCCCGAGCTGGACCGACTTTTCAAGCGGGATAACGGCCTCTGATCTCGATCACTCCCCTGGATTCAGCAGACAGGCCCCCGGCAGCGGTGGCCTGTCTTTTTTCCGGGATTCGAACCGTACCAGCAGTAACGGTGTCCGATCGGCACGTTGCAATCGCGGTTATCGACGTATAAACTTCAAGGGACCGTTCCAGACGTCCGCCGATTCGGCGGCGAAACCGGTCAAAACTCATGATAGCCACGCCATCGGGAGCCGATTCCATTAGCAGCGATTCTGTCGAGCGAGGAGACGTCTCGCGGAAAGCACGCAGCCTCAAGCATGCTTGCCGATGCGCCCAGGTGGCTGCCGATTATCGCGGCCAGAATACCGTCGTTCTCGATCTTACGAAGGTCA
>JBFWWA010000221.1:0-7530 GCA_050246455.1 Planctomycetaceae bacterium | reverse complement strand
ATTCCGACGCTGAATTCCGCCGGCGTCGCACCAGCCGGCGATGAACGCCGTGCTGTGGACGAATTGTCTGCTCCTTCCGGTTTCTTCTTGGCACGCGTCCGGAAGCCCGGAAGACCGTTGGGGCCGTCGTCAATCAGCTCTGATCGCTCTTTGAGGGCGTTGTAGAGAACTTTCGCGACGTATGCGGCATCGGCGTGATTCACGGCAACTACTGAAGTCGCGCCTGAATCGGCAACGGCCGCGGCTGTACGGCTGCCAGATCGATCCGTCGCGGGTTTGATTTCGTCCTCGTGAGAGACCTGGCGGACCGTACGTCGCGGTGTGACGTCGGTTACCACTGTGTCCTGGACCGGCATTGCCTCCTGGACAGATCTTGGCCGGACATCGACAATTGGCGTGAGCGACTGGATTTCGGTCTCATTGCCATCGCGTACCACCGGGCGGCGGTACTGCGAGCGAACATCATTGAGATGTAAGACAATCAAGAACTGGTTTTTCTCGACGATCCGGAAGCCTTTCGGTTCGAGCGCCCGGTTTAGAATGCGGATCGCTTCGCCCCGGCTATATTTCTGCATGTCAGTTCGCGAGAATCGCCCCGGTGGCGTCTCCTGCATCACCAGCGTCGACCCTGTATCCTTCGCGAGCTTCTGTAGAACGTCAGGCCACGTCGCACTCATGAAGTTCAAACGGACAGCTGTTTCCTGAGAGTCCGCAGGATCCGTTTCCTTCGCGACTGCGGATTCCGGCTGTGCCTTTTGAATTCGGGCAGGACGCTTGCGCGGAGCTGCCTGGGCGCTTGGCTGCGGCACCAAAAGCAGCGTCGCGACAATTGAACAGCCGCAGGTGAACTTATGCAGCAGTCCGTGTTTACGCAGCAAAGCCACTGGAGGACCTCCGTGTCGCGGCAACGGATCGAAGCCATCGTCTCGAATCGAGACCGGTATTCGGACGGGTGCCGATACAATCGCTAAAGTCGATGCTATCCCTACTATCGGAAAAGTCTGCCACCCGATGTGAGGAAAGCTCTCGACAATTCAGCTACCGTTCAGAACGGATTTCCGTCCGAACAGGATTCCGTAACCAGCACACTCATAGACGATTGCGCACCAGGGTTCCGATCTAAAGACCGTAACCGGAGAAGCACCTCTGCTGTTTTCTCAGCAGGAACACATGCATCTCCATCACTCTGGAGAAGACAGGGACTCTGCGAAGCCGGGCAAGAGGATCGGATCCCAGCGACTTACGGAGATGCGGCCGGGGGAAGTTCCATTTCTTCCAGATCGAATCCATCCGCTCCTGGAATCGAGAACTCCAGCGTGTTGGTCGTAGGAACTACCACGGGAGTGGGCGTGTTCGCTTCCGTCGAAGCTGGCGCCCCGGATTTCGCAGGCTCGACCGGTTTGCTTGGCGGTGCCGCCGATCCGGTGGTTGCTGGACTCGTCGGCGCAGTCGGCGACGCGGGCATGACTTCCGGTGCTTCTTCTCCGGGCCGAAGCGCAACGATTGGCTGTCGAGTCTTCGTGTCGGCCGCTGCCCCCTTCGCCGGTCCGCCATCGATCTTCTGCATGGCGGCAATCTCCTTGCCGAGTTCCAGCCGCCAAGTCTCTTCCTTGATGCGCACGAGGATGAAATTCGAATCGACCGAACTGAGAGTACCGTTGATTCCCGCCACGCTGAAGCTCGAACCTTCCTTCACAATCGTCCGCTTGTCAGAAGGCTGCTCGTAAAACGCGACTTGCCGATCATTGCCGAGTGCGGTTGTGGCAATAAGCTTTGTCGATTTCGCGGCCGGGTCCTCGAGATTCACAACCGGTTTTTCAGGAGGCTTCGTTTCCGGCGGCTTTGGTTTTTCCGGCTTTGCGAATGGATTCTGCGAAATCAGCGCACGGAAATCCTCGAGTTTTCGCTCCTTCATGCTCGGATGAATTGGAAAGAGCTCGACGGCATCTCCCTGTGCATGAGCAGAAGCATTCGTCCCGTCCGCTCCACGAACGACTGTCCACGTCCCTTCTTCGACTTTTTGCACATTAACAATCTCAGTGCCAATGCGTGCGAGGAACTCTCCTTTGGGAGGAAAGCCCTCAGCTTTCGCGACGGCCAGCTTGCTGGCGCTTGGATCGACAGCTGCGGTAATTTCGGTGAGCGGAAAGAGAGTATTGCGAGGCTCTGCATCCTTGAGCGAGATTCCCTCCGCGACGAGCGTGAATTTGAGGGGCGCCGTCGCGGAGCCATCCGCTCCTTCGATGTTCAAGTCAGCAATACGGTGCAGCAGGTTCGTCCGTCGGAAGCGGTACACGAACGTGCAGATCTCCTGGAAGCTGGCGCTCGCGTCGATCGTGACGCGCACCGACACGTAGATCTTGTTGGGGGAAACGCGACGATCAGGCGTCAATTTCGGAGACTTGAATCCGGACGATTGTGCGAGATCCGTGAGCCACGCAATGTACATCCGCTGAGCGGCAACCGCATCCGGAGGCAAGCTCCGGCTCTTCCATGTGTTGAGCTGCCCCTTGGCCTTGATAATCTTGAGTTCCTCGGACTCCTCGCGTTCAATTTTCGACGCGGCGGCATTCTTGCTCGCGATGCGCGCATCGATCGGCGCGAAGATCATGCTGCGAACGAGATAGAGCCCGCCGACGCCGAGAAGCACAACCCCCAGTACGGCGGCGAGTATTTTTTCACGGCTTTGCATCGGTCTTCTTGCTTTCCGCCAGCTCGACGTCCAATTCGATCCGGTAAGGGTATTCGGAGTCTTTGCTTTCTACCATTGCCGCGTGCGGCTGCACGCTGAAATTGCGGTCGACGAGACGCTTGTCGATCAAATCGGAATCGGGACGCCCTTTGGCGAAACCGGTGATCTGCAGTTTGGCGATCGGCCCGCGAGGGGCGGCGGCAAAATGCAGCCGTTCCAGGTAGCTCCGATCGCGCCCTCCGAGAGACTCGATGACATGCTGAGTCTGTTCGAGCCAGTGAACGTTGCGTGCGTCCCAATCTCCTATGACTCTGGCCGCATCGAGGACATCCTTATCTTTCTTGTTTTTCAGTTCGAGATCCGTCCCTTCCGTTCGCAATTTCGCGATTTCGTAATCAAGTCCGGACAGCTTCATCCAATACCAGCTTCCTGCAGCGAGCGCGAGAAAACCTGCTGCGATTCCAGCGATCATCAACCGCTTCTTTCCAGGCCCCTGCTTGACGACGGGCTTTCGTGGACTGAGGAAGTCGACCGCCTCCACCAATTGGCCGGATTTCGAAAGAAGCAGCCCGACCGGACCGGCAAATACCCCCCTCTCTTCAGGCACCAATGTCGCGCGCATGTCGATATCGGGCACGGCAAACGGGTCAAGGCCCTGGTTGACTTCGCACGGGATCCGCTCGGAAAGTTTCTCGGCAAGTCCGGGATTCTCGTTTTCGGTTCCGATCAGCCAAGCGCGGGCAATCTCGATGTCCGGGATCGTCCGGCCGAGCGCAACGACCGAACGGCTGATTTCGGCAAGGATCGCCTGGTTGTGTTGTTCGGGCGTCGTACCTGAAAGGCGTGTGGTGTGCGCGAACACAACAAGTCGATTGATAATGACAGCCAGTTCGATGCGTTTCCCGAGCCTTGCGATAACGAGACTCGCTGCATTCGACGTCTGGCCGCGCCGCGTTTCCTCACGCACAACGACTTCCGCTGCCGCCACTGCTCCGATGCCGATCGAACTCAGTTCCAGCCCGGCAGCCGTGGTGACCGTGCGAATCCGATCGGCAAGCTGCTTCGAGACTGTCGCGAGCAGAACGCTCCGCCCTTCTGCGTCTGGTTGATTCGGGAGGGGCAGGTAGTCGAGCAAGAGTCGATCAAGCGGGACTGTCGATTTCGTTGCGGCCTGAAAGCGGACAAGATCGGGAAGCTCGTCATCCGGTGCTTGAGGAAGATCGAGCGGCCTTACCACCGCTTCCTCGCGCGGCAGCGAAATGAGCGTGGTCGTGGCGACGATACCAAGGCGCGCCAGTTCGTCCTTTAACCAGCGACCGGACTGCTGCGGTTGATCGGCCGGGTTGGTCCCTTCAGGCCACTTGAGCTGGAAGCATTTGTCGATGCGTACTTTTCCACGACCAACCGACGCTTCCACGCCGCATACCTGCGTGTTTTCCCATTCGAGTGCGATGAAATCGGACATGGAGTCTCTCGATATCTTGCAGAATCTGATCTACTTCTATTTTCCGCCCGGCTCAGGACCGGGCACAAGACGAGTCATTGCCGCAATTGCTATTGTGTCGTCAATTGGGTGCGGGAATAGCCGGCGCCGAGTTCTGTGAGGTCACGAAAAAACAGGACTTTCGGAGGGAGTGCGGTTGCATCGAACACGGCTTCGAGCCTTGTGGCAGGGCCTCCCGCGTCGAAATACCCGACGGATTGCACGCGATAAACGTCTCCGCGGGCTGTGATGTATTTATCGATTTGTTTCATTGTGGCAACATCGGCCAGCCCTTCGACAAGCAGCCAGCCGGAGGTACCGTGCGAATCCATGAAGTCGGTCACCGGTTCACCGTTCGGGCCGACGCTCTTCTGCATGGCAATCGAGGTCGCGAGCTGCTCTGTCATCCCCGGCAGCCCCAACAATACCTCGCGTGAAGCCTGGTTGATGTTGACCCGTCCCTTGATTGTCGATTCCTCGATAGTCGTAAGTGCGTCGACGAGAAGCGGCAGCGCCTGACCGAGATCGCGTCCCTGGGTTTTCCACGGACTCTCGAGCGTTTGATCCGTCCCGTTCACTTTTGCTTTGACTTTGACGTCAACGAGATCGTAGATCGAGTTAATGGTGTTGCCCCCCCCTCCGCTGCGTGGGATCTCGAGGCCACCTTTCTTGATGGTGTTGTTCCCACCGCCGCTCGACCCACTTTGACCACTGCCGCCACGCGAGCTTCCGCCACCACTTCTCGAACCACTGCTTTGTGGGGTTCCACTTCCCGGATTTGACTGTTGGCCTTGGTCGCCCTGGCCTTGACTACCGGCGGCGGATTCATCGCTGCTGCTTCCGCTCGGATTCGACGGACTGTTGCCGTTGGAATTATTCCCGGATGATTGTCCGCCACCACCGCCTCGCCGTCCGCGACGTCCTCCCCCACTGTTTCCGCCGGACGAGCCCCCTTGCTGCGGATTGGAGTTTTCCGTCGAGACGCCATTCATCCGGTAGGCGACGACGAACGTTGCGGTCTCGTCGTCAAATTCTGCGGCCAGTTCGTCGAAGAGTGCCGCAAGGTCGTCCTGATTCAGCTTGATGCGAGGAGAGCCGTCGGCTCGGACGTTCGCTTCTTTACTGTAGACCGTGAGATACGCCGCCCATCCCCGATCCAGTATTCCATCTCCGTTCAGGTCTTCTCCGAGGTCCAGCAGCCCGTTACGGTTTGCATCCTCTCCGAAAAGAAGTTCGCGCGAGACTCCCCGCACCAGCAGAAGTTCGTCGAGCGAACTCAAGGGGCCGTTCGTCGGGGCATACGGTTCTGCGAGGCCCTCGTAGAAATCGGCCTCGGCTCCAAACTCGCGCGCGAGTGCGTCGTTATCGACCCAGTCGAGTATGGCATCGGCGCACTCTTCCGTCATGAGCGGAAGAAACATCAGCAGCTTTCGCTTGTCTGCTGCACCGATGTCCCATTTTACAGCTTCGTTGAGGTTGAGTTTCCCCGATTCGTCGGAGAATCCGTAGCGGACCGCGGTGCTGGTGATGTCCGACTCATTCGGCGCGATGACCGAATAACGGCCACGTCCGCGAGCGCCCTGTGCATCCTGCATCAGGATTCCGGCGAATAATTCGGGGCGATGATAATAATTCTCTGAAGCGCGTTCGAGTGGATCAGCCAGGAGCGCCGAAGCCAGCTCTAGCCCCGAATCGGCAAGCGCTCGAGTCTGAGTGCTGCGTGCGTACATCGAAGTTGCTTCAACTTCTGAAACGGAGAGCTCCGCGAAGGTGTAGATCGCGAACGTCAATAGACCGATGATGACGAGAACCGTCAGCAGCACACTTCCTTTGCGCTGGGTGCTTGCGTGTGCCAGCGGATGCTCTGCACGATGGCTTTTTCTCATAGCCCTGTCTCCGGTGCGAGGGCTTCGGCGGAAGGAATCGCAACGACAATTCGATACGGGACAAGCTGCGTCGTGTTGTCGTCGTAGATCGAAGTTTTGATCTCTCCGTCGGGAATGCCGATGGTCACTTCGATGGCGCGCGGCAGGCCGCTGATGGTTCCGTCCCAGGTCTCGAACCATTCGTAACCATCGGAATAGCGGAACTGCAGCGACTGCACCTCTGGAGCAATGAGCTTCGTCCTGAGCGCGAGCGTGTCGAGTTGCGCCATTTCATCGGCCTTCGCGATCGAGAGCCGGTCTCCCTCCAGCCGCGCGAGGCCGCGTACGCCGTTGAGTCCAGCAGAGCCGCCGAGCTCCGCATACTGTTCGGCGACTGTTCCGGATAGTCCTTCACCTCCATCCGTGGCGAGGAAGTACGATACTGATTTCATGTCGCTCAGAGGCGGAGCGACGGTTAGTTCCGCCGTTGGAGAGAGATTCGCAGCGCGCGTCGGTCGGCAGATTGTAAGGACCACCGTCTGCAGATCGCCGACAACCCCGACAACATCTTTCGCGTATGCGGCGGAAGGATCGACGATCTGAAACTCCGTCGCGCCTGTTTCGCTACCCGACGTTCCTCCCGTCGAGCTTCCGCCCTGCCCGCCTGAACCCTGCGACGAGCCACCGGAGGTCGTAGAACCGGATGAGCCGCCTTCCTTTTCCGGCGGTGCGACCGCACAGCGGATATCGGCCGCCATCTTCTGCAGAATTGCACGGGCGAGCTGCGCTTGTTCGATGTCATTGCGCCCGATGGTGGTATATTGACGATAAAGATCGAGGGCGAGGTTGAGCGCTCCAAGCAGCAGCAGGCTCAATCCCAATGCCAGCAGCACTTCGAGCAGTGTGAACGCAACACGGCTTCGGGCTCGACGATCGTTCTGCGCACAACACGATCGGTCGGGCGCTTTCGCCGCCGTCAGCAGTTCGCTTCGAGTTGACTCGCTCGTTTTCATGACCCTGCTGCCAATCATCGGGATGAACTTCCGGATTGTCCTCCAGAACCGGCTCCCGTGCTTCCGCTCGACCCCGATTGCTGTTCCATCTGGGATTGCAGGTCTTCGATCGCTCCGGGGTCGCGCACGAGCCGCACGAGTTTATGCGAAGCATCCTGCGTGCCATTGGCGTTTGTGTGCCCCGCCGTCACTTCAACGATCAGCAAATCCTGCCTTGGTCCGTTCATTACGGCGAGATCCCATGACCAGCCAGGAGCCTGATCTTCGAACCCGCCGCCGTTTACCGCTTGCAACGGTTCGATCCCTGCAAGCACTTCCGCAAGTTTCGATTCGCAGCGCAGCACGGCCTGAGTTTCCAATTTCGTTCGTACGGCCGCGCGGCTGCCGGTTGTTGCCAGAGGTCCGAGCGCCGCGAGTGCTCCGGCGAATATCGCCAATGAGAGGACGACTTCATACAGCGTGATCCCGGTTCGACGG
>JBFWWA010000220.1:0-7532 GCA_050246455.1 Planctomycetaceae bacterium | reverse complement strand
ACCACCCCGCCACACGCGACGGGTAACTCCGCAAGAGTCACATCACACACCCGTCGTGTCACCCGTCAGTTCTCACGTCGACCCCACCTTCTCCAACTCGATTCTGGCAGGAAGGTGCACATGTCCCTCAACATGGCTCGTGTGATTCCATTATTGGGATCGCTGCTTCTGACAATGACTGCGCCGGCTCAGGCTCAGTACTTCGGTAACCCTTGTGCGTGCGCAACTCCGGTCGTTCAGCCGTGCTACCAGACGGTGCCGATCACCGAGATGCGCGAATGCCGACAGACGGTCCAGCGACCGGTCGTCGAAACCGCGTACGTCGATCAGCCGGTCACCACCTACGAACCGGTGACCGAGGTCCGCACCTGTCAGGTTCCCACCGTCTCTTACCAGACGGTGACGGAATGCCAGCCCTGCACTCGCAACATGGGCTTCTGGCAGACGACCTATCAGTGCAATCCGAAAATCGCCCCCTGTGCGTATGATCCGCGACCCGGCTTCGCCGGCTGGTGGAACCGCACGGGCTACTCGATGCGTCAGGCCTTCACGCCGGCCGTCACCGCTCGCCGCCAGTACGTGCCGAACTATGTGACGACGATGATTCCGGTCACGCGTCAGGTCGCGGTGCACGGCACGCAGCAGGTCTCGTACAACGTGACCCAGATGGTTGCGAAGCACTCGACCCGCAAGGTCGCGGTCAACACCGTCCGTTACGTTTCGGAAGAAGTTGTGACGAAGCATCCGGTCACCGTTTATCGCACCGTGCCGATCGGAAGCGCCCTGGCTTTCGCTCCGGGCGGATTCAGCGCGACGGCTTCGGCCCCGCGTCCTGACTCGATCAGCAACGCCGGTGCACCGATTCCGTCCCGTTCGGCTTCTTCGAACAACAACAAGTACGAGAAAGACAAGAATCTGCCCCGTGACGACAAAGGTGACGACGCTTTCGAAAACGAGAGCAAAGGCACCATGCTGACAATTCCGCCTCGTAAGGACGCCCTGTCCAACAACGTTTCCAGCCCTCGTTCCTTCCGTATCCCCTCGGCCGTGCGGGTCGCCCACTGGACTCCCCGCGCCGAGTCTGCCTCCAGCGATGTTCCGGGCCTTGTCCCGCATCGTATGGCGGTCGCTGACTACCAACGCTAGTCCGGACGCTTATGTCGCATCCGGTCGATTCGTCCCGGGAACCTCCGGGCACAAATCGCCGGGTCCCCTCACCACGACTAACACGGACCACACTCTCGCCAGCCGTCTGAATTTCGCACTCTGCGAAGAAACTGGGTTTCCCTCGCGGCACCGGCATCACGCCGGTGCCCTTTTTTGTTGGTAGCGAGGAAGCTGTCAGCTTTCAGCTTTCAGCAATGCAACTCGGATGACGAGTCGTCGGCTTGGGACTTTGTATTCGCCGGTAGCCGGTAGCCGGCAGCCCACAGCCTACTTCTTCTTCGCGATCTTCGCCCAGGTGTCGCGGAGGCCGACCGTTCTGTTGAAAACCAGTGCGCCGGGTTTCGAGTCGCGGGTGTCGACGCAGAAATAGCCGAGGCGCTCGAACTGGAAGCGGCTCCCCGGCGTTGCTGTTGCAAGACTCGGCTCGAGGCGGCAGTTCGTAAGGACTTCGAGCGAGTTTGGATTGATGTTCGATTTGTAGTCGGTCCCCTCGGGCACGTCTTCCGGATCTTCCTTCGAGAAGAGATTGTCGTAGAGCCGGACTTCCGAGTTGATCGACTGATCCGCCGCGACCCAGTGGATTGTCGCTTTCACTTTGCGTCCGTCCGGGGCGTTTCCGCCGCGCGTGGCGGGATCGTAAGTGCAGCGAATTTCCGTGACTTTGCCGCTCGCATCCTTCACCACGCTTTCGCACTTGATGAAGTAGGCGTAGCGGAGCCGGACTTCGCGGCCGGGCGAGAGGCGGAAATAATCTTTCGGCGGGTTTTCGAGAAAATCCTCTTCCTCGATATAGAGCACTTTCGAGAAGGGGACCTTCCGGGTTCCCGCCGATGCGTCTTCGGGATTGTTGACCGCATCGAGCTCCTCGACCTGCCCCTCGGGATAGTTCTCGATGACGACTTTCACCGGCCGCAGGACCGCCATCACGCGCGCGGCCCGCTTGTTGAGATCCTCGCGGATCGAATTCTCGAGAACGACGAGATCGGTGAGGCTGTTGTATTTGGTGACGCCGATCTTCTCGCAGAACGCGCGGATCGACTCGGGGGTGTAACCGCGGCGGCGGAGACCGCTGATCGTCGGCATGCGCGGATCGTCCCAGCCGCTGACGCGTTTCTCCTGCACCAGTTCGAGCAGCTTGCGCTTGCTCATCACCGTGTAGGTCAGGTTCAGCCGCGCGAATTCAATCTGCTGCGGATGGTAGATCTCGAGCGCGTCGAGGCACCAGTCGTACAGCGGTCGATGGATTTCGAACTCGAGCGTGCAGATCGAGTGCGTGACCTTCTCGATCGAGTCCGACTGGCCGTGCGCGTAGTCGTACATGGGGTAGATGCACCACTTGTCGCCGGTGCGGTGATGCTCCGCATGCAGGATGCGGTAGAGAACCGGGTCGCGCAGGTTGACGTTTGGTGAAGCCATGTCGATCTTCGCGCGAAGCACGTGTGCTCCTTCCGGAAACTTCCCCTCTTTCATCTGCTCGAACAGTTCGAGGTTTTCGGCGACCGACCGGTCGCGGTAGGGGCTGTTCTTTCCCGGCTCGGTCAGCGTGCCGCGGTACTCGCGAATCTGCTCGGCGTTCAGGCTGCAGACGTAGGCCTTGCCGTCGCGGATCAGCTTGAGGGCCCACTGGTAAAGCTGTTCGAAATAGTCGGACGCGTAGAACTCGCGGTCGTCCCACGAGAATCCGAGCCAGCGGACGTCTTCCTTGATCGAATCGACGTACTCGACCTCTTCCTTCGTCGGGTTCGTGTCGTCGAAGCGGAGATTGCACTGGCCGCCGAACTGCTGCGCGATGCCGAAGTTCAGACAGATCGACTTCGCGTGGCCGATGTGGAGGTAGCCGTTGGGCTCGGGGGGGAAGCGTGTGACGACGCGGCCCTGATATTTGTTCGACTTGATGTCCTCATCGACAATGCTCCGCACGAAGTCGAGAGGGGTGGAATTCGGTTCCGCTGTGCTCATGGAAGGTTGGCTCCGGTCGTCGGGGTTTTCGCTGCGGCTCAGCCGGCGCGGGTCCGAGCGACGTTTTCAGCGGTTCTAAAGGGGCGGAACGGGGGATGCAAGGGAACGGCACTCCCGAACGGCCTGCCGGATTCGAGCCGCGGACTTCCCGGCGATGCCACTTCGAGCGACGCCGTTTCACGCATTGTTTGGGAAACTTCCGACGATTGTTCGCGGTTGGCACTTCGCGTCGCCAAAGGTTGCACCATTGGATGCATGCAATCTTTGGGGAAACCACGGAATCGACTCCCCTTGCGACTGCCGGGCGCCGCGACGACGCCGCAACCGGAACGCGAACCGGGTACGACCGCGCGGCGCGACGGCGGAATCCGGACGGAGCGGGTGACGATGGCGGCGTTGGTCTGCATCGAAAAATTCCTTTCACTTCCCACAGCGCCGAGTGCTGTGAAAATCACGCTCGGACAAACGTGGAAACGCGAGCGGGTTCCATCATGCGCGGGATCCCGGGAGCGTCAATGCGCGCGCGACGTAAGTTCTTTGCAGAGTCGATGCGGACTCTCCCGGAAAAATTTCGTAACGTGCAGCACGCACGCTGCTTCGGAGATTTTCAGAAAAAATTCTGCCGATCGATTCGAGGGGCGCTTTCCGACAGCACTCTGACCACTCAGCGACGCGACAGGTTCGCCTCGGTGCTGCGGAAGGTTTTTTGGAGCACAGACATTCCTGTCGGTGCGTTTCGTGAGTCGATGACCGATCGGCACAGACAGGAATGTCTGTGCTCCGGTTCGGGTGGCGCGCCCTGCCAAGGGGTGGTCTTCGCACTATCACACCACGCTCTTCGCAGGCTCAGGGCGTGTCCGGAAATTCGAACCAGATCCCACTGCGATTCCGGGGCACGCTTCGCTTTGCCCCGGCCACCCGATGCCTCTTGTGACTTCGTCGCACCGCTTGCACAGTAGAGGGCGTCCGGGAATTCGAACCAGATCCCACTGCGATTCCGGGGCACGCTTCGTTTTGCCCCGGCCACCCGACGATCGGCACAGACAGGAATGTCTGTGCTCCGGGAGAGTGTGTTGCGTCGTCCGTTTCAGCGGATGCGAACCGGTGCGCCGATCAGTGTGTCGCGTTCGGCGGTGGCGTTGACGCTGCGGGCGTTCTTCCGGCGGCCGGCGACGGTGATCGATCCCTTCACCACTTTCACCGATTCGAGCACCGGCTGGTCGTCGCCGCTTTTCGTCAGATGCAGGATGACGACGTCGTTGCCGTTGGCTTCGCTCCACTCGACGCGGTAGCCTTCCACTTCGAACTGCTTCGAAAGATCCTGAATGATGCTTTCGAGCGGGATTGGAATGAGGCCGGCGCGGATCGATTGAATCTCGAATGCGAGCGAATTCGGTTTCGGCACCCACGGGCGCGTCTTCACGCTGACGATGCTGTCCCAATGCTCGTGCTTGTAACGGAATCCGACTTCGATGGTTTCGTCCGCCAGACGGACGCGCGGGTTGCTGACCCCTTCGGGGACGAACGCGCCGTACTTCGGCTGCAGCTCTTCGGAAAGCCAGCTGTTGATCTGCGACTGCGTGAACGCCTCGGCCCACTTGTCGGCGTGCTGCATCCCCTCGACCAGGCTCAACGTCCGCTGGACGAAGACTTTGGCGTCATCGCGGCGCACCTCGGGGGCGGGCTCGTTCCGGATCACGGACTCGTAGAATTCCGGTGTCTGGCGGATGGCCCAGAAGAAGGCGAAAGCTCCACCCCCCAGAAGGGCGATGGCCGCCAGCCACAGAAAGATCGTCCGCGCTCGACGCATGTCACACTCGCTTGCGGGCCAGGTCTGGCCGGCGGGGAATCGTATGCCTCGCGTGGGGAGGGGTCAATATGAACGGATCCCCTCGGCTGCCGCGCCCCGATCCGGGCAATTCCTGCTTAATTTCGTAGCAGCTCTTGGGACGAGACCTGACCCGGACTGCGCTCTTTCGGATGCTCGTAACCTGAAACAGCGTCAAAACTAAAGCGGCCGGCAAGCAGGGCTCCAAACCCGGGAGTGGTATGCGATTTGCCGAACCCTTAAGATGGAGTTGATGCATCAATGTGCGGCACCCCCGTCCGGCCCCGTTCCCGCACGCGCATCCAGAGCCTTTTCCAGCGCCGGTAGCCTGTTCTCCGAAGCCTGTTCCCGGAACATTTTCGTATGACCCCGAAGGAAGTCCTGGCCCTTTGCCGCGAGCGCGAGATCCGCGCCGTGGACCTGCGATTCATGGATTTTCCCGGGACGCAGAAGCACTTCACCATCCCCGTCCAGGCCCTTACGGAAAAGAGCTTCGAGGAAGGGTTCGGCTTCGACGGCTCCTCGATGCGGGGCTGGCAGGCGATCAACGAGAGCGACATGCTCGTCGTCCCGCAGCCGGAAACGGCGATGGTCGATCCGTTCATGGCCAACACGCTCACCGTCACCTGCAACATCCAGGATCCGATCACCCGCGAAGACTACGCGAAAGACCCCCGCAACGTCGCCCGCAAGGCGGAAGCGTACATGAAATCGACCGGGCTCGCCGACGAGGCGCAGTTCGGCCCCGAAGCGGAATTCTTCATCTTCGACCGCGTCCGCTTCGACCAGAACGAACACGAATGCTACTACCACGTTGATAGTGTCGAAGGGCAGTGGAACCGCGGCCGCGACGACGGCGCCCCGAACGCCGGCTACAAGATCCGCTTCAAGGAAGGCTACTTCCCCGTCCCTCCCGCCGACACGCTGCAGGACATCCGCACCGAAATGATGCTCACGCTCATGGACTGCGGCGTGCAGGTCGAAGCGCAGCATCATGAAGTTGCGACCGGCGGGCAGTGCGAAATCGACATGAAGTACGGCCCGCTCGTCCGGACCGCCGACAATCTCCTCCGCTACAAGTACGTCGTGAAGAATGTCGCCGCCCGTCACGGAAAAACGGCGACCTTCATGCCGAAGCCCCTCTGGAACGACAACGGCTCGGGACTCCACCTGCACCTTTCCCTCTGGAAGAAAGGGGAGCCGCTGTTCGCCGGTTCGGGTTACGGCGGACTGAGCGATATGGCGATGTACGCGATGGGGGGAATCCTCAAGCATTCGCGCGCCCTGCTCGCCTTCTGCTGCCCGACGACCAACAGCTACAAGCGGCTCGTGCCGGGCTTTGAAGCGCCGATCAATCTCACCTACAGTTACCGGAACCGTTCCGCCGCCATCCGCATTCCGGTCCACAGCCCGAGCCCGGCCACAAAGCGATTCGAATTCCGCTGTCCCGACTCGTCTTCAAATCCGTACCTCGCGATGTCGGCAGTCCTGATGGCGGCGCTCGACGGCATTCAGAACAAGACGAACCCCGGCCCGCCGCTCGATAAGGACATCTACGACCTCGGACCGGAAGAACTCTCGCGCGTGCCGAAGACGCCGCTTTCACTGGAAGAATCGCTTGCGGGGCTGCGGGAAGACCATCAGTTCCTGCTCCGCGGCGACGTCTTCACCGAAGACGTGATCGACACCTGGATCTGGTACAAGAGCCAGAACGAAGTCGAAGCCCTCCGCCAGCGCCCCCATCCGTTCGAATTTGCGATGTACTACGACATCTAGTGGTTGCGTAGTTCACCACGGAGACACGGAGACAAGACCGAGGAATCCATAAGGAACCCAGGTAACCAGGAGTGATGACACGGAAGCTGCGGGATTGTTCTTCTCGCAATCTTCCCTTCCTCCTCGTAGTTCTCCTCCCTGGATTCCTGGGTTCCTTATTAAGAATTCTGTCTCCCTGCGTTGATCCCCGTTCCGTTTGTAACAACCCCGGGAGCTGTTGCGCTTCTGAGAGGGTCGTTGCGTTAAGTCGGACCGGTCGTTCCGCCTCGGCAAAAGCTGCCACGGTCGGGAAGGCTGCGCGGCGTATCGCTTGTGTCAAACCGGGTTCGCCGAATCCCCTCCGATGTCGTGAAAAGTCCAAGTTTCATCCGGCCTGACCTCTCGTCAGGGTGCAGGATGTTCTCGCACATGCACGATGAGCAACATGACGAGCTGATGTGTTTTTGACGATGGCCGGAACTGAATGCCGGCTGACGGATGGCTGTTCAAGACGAAAGAGCCGACACCATGAGACATCATCCTCCGATCTATTCGCTTCGAGCCGAGGACCTTTCCGGAAACTACTCGCCGCTGGCGGGCGACTATCCGGTACGACTGCTGACGCGACGCGTCTATTCGCTGTCGGCAGACCGGATCTCCGAGAGCCGTGCGCACGCGCCGATGCGCGTCTCGTGCGATCGGGAGTATGCCTCTCGTCCGCCGTGTTGAGTGTTCCGTTCCGCCGGCAAGCCCGGCCGATCTGATTTGATCGTTGGTCCTGGTGCAGCGGCCGGCACAGTCGCGCACGGGTGCGGCGTTCGTC
>JBFWWA010000219.1:0-7573 GCA_050246455.1 Planctomycetaceae bacterium | reverse complement strand
AGATTCGCCATCGTGATTTCTGCGAGCGCATTGTTCGGCAGAATCTCGCGGACCCCTCCCTGATAGTTCACTTCGAGTTTGGTTTCGGTCGCAAGAGCTCCGGCCTGAGCGCAAAGGAGCAATCGCTGATAGGCGGCGCGCAAAGGCCTGGCATGCGGGTGACGGACATAGAAATAGACCTCGGCCGTTTCCGGCACGATGTTCGGAGCAGCGCCTCCGTCGGTGATGACGTGATGAATCCGCGTCGATTCGGGAAGATGCTCGCGGAGCAGCTCGGCCGCGTGGTTCGTGAGCTCGACCGCATCGAGCGCGGATCGTCCCTGTTCGGCGGAGCCGGCGGCGTGGGCCGCCTTTCCGCGAAATCGAAATCGCACCGCCATCCGTGCGAGCGACGAGCGGTCTCCCGCGGAGTTGTTCGACGCGGGATGCCAGTGGAGCACCGCGTCACAATCATCGAACAGGCCCGCCGCGGTCATGAAGACTTTCGCACTTCCACCCTCCTCGGCCGGGCATCCGTAGTAGCGAATCGTCCCCGAGATCTTGCCGGAACGGATCTGCTCCGCAATCGCAATTGACGCTGATGCCGATGCGACGCCGAACAGATGATGCCCGCAGCCGTGGCCGTATCCTGTTTCCTTGCCTTTGCGGGGTAACCTCAGAGGCTGTGGTTCCTGGGAGAGCCCCGGCAGCGCGTCGTATTCACCAAGAATGGCGATGACCGGTTTGCCGGAGCCGGCCGTGGCCGTGAATGCGGTCGGGATTTCCGCGACGCCGCGCTCGACGCGAAAGCCCGCGCTCTCGAGCATTGTTGACAGGAGTGCTGACGACCTGGTTTCCTGATACCCGGGCTCGGCCCAGTCCCAGATCTTGAGGGCCGCCTCCCAGCACTCGCCGTCGCGCTTCTCAATCGACTGAAAAAGAGCCTCTTTTTGCGCGGAGCACCGCTCCGGATCGGCACAATGGAGGGCCGCCAGTCCCAGCATCAAAACGGCGATTGACCAGCGGCGCATGTCGTCCGTACCGTCGGGATTCTCAGAGAGGGCTCCAGAGCATTATGCGGCTTCCGTCCCCGCCGAATCAACGTCAGGCCGGCGCCCTCCCTTTCGGGAACCGGCGAAAAACCGACCGATTGCACTTCCGTCGCCTCCCCCGCTAAGCTGAATCAGTTCGATCCGAAAACATCGGGCATGCGGACCGTCAATCGCCGCATGCCGCCGCGGGCAGGGCTCGTGGACGGTAAGTGGAGCGCGCTGTGATCGTAGGCCTCGGCACCGACATCATCGAAATTGTACGCATCGGACAGATGATCGAGCGGCACGGTGAAGTGTTTCTGCAGCGCGTTTATACGGAAGACGAGATTCGCTACTGCCAGCGACGCAAGGAATGCTTCCAGCACTTCGCGGGACGGTGGGCCGCGAAGGAAGCGGTCATGAAAACTCTCGGCACCGGCTGGACGCGGGGCGTCGGATGGCAGGATATCGAAGTCTTCTCGAAACGTTCCGGACAGCCCGTGATCAACATCCGCGGCGGCGCCCGCGATCTCGCCGAGAAAATGGGAATCAACGAATTTCTCATTTCGATTTCTCATTGCCGCCAATATGCGATGGCGTCGGCAATTGCGCTTCGGCACACCGAAGTTCAGGACGACGAATGAATCGCCGCGCATGGATTCTGCGGCGCTTCGCCCGATAGTCTCCGTTCAGTTCGACGATTCGTCGTCAATTTCCTAGCTGTACGAAAGAGGTTTGCATGACGCTGCATCTCGCGGATCGCCTGGGGCAGTACGCGGCCGGTCTGGAATTCTCGCAACTCGATCCGGCCACCGTGCACGAAGTCCGTCGACGCCTGATCGATTCCCTCGCCTGCGCACTCGGCGCGTATCGAGCCGGTGCGCCAAACGTCGCGCGGCGCGTCGCATCGCGCGTGACCGCTGAACCCGGCGCCACTTTTCTCGGCGGAACGCGGCCGACGAGTCCGGAGCTCGCAGCATTCACCAACGGGATTCTGTTTCGATATCTCGATTACAACGATACGTACCTGTCGCTGGAACCTGCGCATCCCAGCGATAACTTCGCTGCCGTGCTCGCCGCGGCGGAAGTCGCCGGTGCCGGTGGCCGCGCGATCATCACCGCCGCCGTGCTCGCCTACGAGCTGCAGTGCCGGATGTGTGATGCGGCCAGTATTCGCAAGCATGGCTGGGATCACGTCACCTATGGTGCGTTTTCGACCGCGGCCGCGTCCGCGAAGCTTCTGGGGCTTGATGCACGCGGCATCACGCAGGCGCTCAATCTCGCAGGAACGCCGAATATCACGCTCCGCCAGACGCGCGCCGGCGAACTTTCCGAATGGAAAGGCTGCGCTTTCGCGAACGCTTCGCGCAACGGCGTTTTCGCAGCGCTGCTCGCGGCCGATGGACTCACCGGACCTGCGCCGATCTTCGAAGGAGAAATGGGATTCTTCAAGCAGGTCTCCGGTCCTTTTGAGCTCCCGAAGCTCGGCGGAGCAAACGGCGACAACGATTTCATGATCAAACGGACGTCGATCAAGTTCTGGCCGGCCGAATATCATTCTCAAAGTGCGATCCACGCCGCTCTCGAACTGCGGCCGGAGATTGGCGCCGCCGCGAATATCGAGTCTGTCGACATCTACTCGTTCGATGCCGCCGTCGACATTATCGGCAAGGATCCGGAGAAGTGGCGGCCGAAGACACGCGAGACGGCCGATCACAGCCTGCCGTACTGCACCGCCTGTGCATTGATGGACGGGGATGTTACTCTCGCCTCGTTCGACGACGCCCGTCTCCGCGATGAAGAACTGCTTGCACTCGTGGCCAGGACGAAGATTCACCGCGACGCGGCTCTCACCGCGCGTTACCCCCGCGGAATTCCGAACCGGATCGTCGTCACGCTCAAGGACGGCCGGAAGTTGACTGCCGAGAACGAATTCCCGCGCGGCCACGACCAGAACCCGATGACCGACGACGAAGTCGCCGCGAAGTTTCATCGCATGGCGGCCGGATTGCTCGATGCCGATGCCCAGAAGAAAGTCCTGGATCTTTGCTGGCGGCTGGAGGGGCTCGACAAAGTCGGCACCCTGACGTCGCTCTTTCCGAAATCGTCCGGGAAGTGAACGTGCTGTCAGTATTTCCTTAAGCTCTTATCTGTATTCGTGTTAGCTGTTGTTGTCGAGTCGCTTTCGGTCGGCACTCTCGCTGGAACCGTCTTTCCACGCCCCCACGCCGTTGCGTAGTCTGGGAAGACTGGGAAATTAGGGTTGTCTATGGGGCGATTCAGCAATGATCATCGACGATTTGCGACAGGAATCGGAGGGGGAGCGCGTCGTTTGTTCGGCGCGGCTGACCTGGGAGAACAGCGACCGGAAGCAATCCCGCATTCGTTTCGAGATCGAGACGAAGGTGGCCGACGATGTGGAGTGCAATCCGAACGCGTTCCTCGTCGCGACAGCGGCACCGGCGATGTACTTCGGCGAAAAGCGAATAAAGATCGAAGGCAGCATCTGCCCCGTTCTCCACGACAATACTCTCACCGCTCTTACGCAACTCCGCGAGTGGTATGACAGGAAACGGAAGCTTCCGTTCATCGAACCGACAGAGGGGTTCACGACCCGGACGCCCCGTCCGACCCGCCGTGCCGGCCAGTTCTTCTCCGGCGGGGTTGATGCACTCGCCACGTTGCGCCGAAACCGGTTGCTTTATCCAACCGATCATCCGCTCTCGATCCGCGATTGCATCAATGTTTTCGGGATGCACCTGGACGATTACGACGCAGATACCGAATCACCGAACCCGGCACGCGTCGAAATGTGGGATCGCAACCTTCTCCAGTTGCGGAAAATCGCTGACGCCGCCGACGTCGACATCTATCAGATCCGCACGAATGTCGCCGGAATCTTCCGCAAGGTGAGTTTACACGGTTACGAATACCACTCAGCCGTCATGATCAGTCTGTCGCACCTCCTCACGCGTCGGCTGAGCGACGTTTATATAGCGTCGTCCGACTACCTCGGTGATTTCTCTCCCTGGGGCTCGCATCCGCTCCTTGATCCGTACTACAGCGGCTCGGACATTCAGGTTTATCACGACGGTTCGAGATTAAATCGCCTCGAGAAGGTTCGTCTCATTTCCGAGTGGCCTGCAGCGCTCTCAACTCTCAACGTCTGCTCCAGCTGGACTGTACCGGAAGAGGGGATGAACTGCGGGCAATGCGGGAAATGCCTGCGGACGATGACCGAACTGCTCGTTTGTGGCAAGTTACACGAAGCGACCACATTTCCGTCCAGGGACGTGGACGCTGTCCTGTTTCGGGGTTTCGTGGTGCGCTCAAAGCGCGACGACGACTATTTCACTCAATGCGTCGAGTCCTTGCGCGCAATGGGGCGGCAGGATCTCGTTGAGGCGATTGAGGAACGGCTGCAGGACTTTCGTCGGTGGAAGCGCCGCAAATCGAGCCGAGGACTCAAACAGAAGCTCAAGATGCTCGACGAGCACTTTTTCGGAGGCCGCCTGCGCGAACGCTGGCAGGCCTTCCGTGGGGACGACCCCACGCAGGGAAATCGTCGGCTGCCGCGGGGGGCCGAAATCAGCCCGAAGTGCTGATTTCACCTGGGGCTCACGACCCGGTTTTACGTCGGGATGCGGGGTGTTACGTCCGTCGAAGAGGGACGTCGTCGAGCGGTTTATAACAGATATAACCGTTGCTCAACATGTGGCGTTCCGTCATCACAGCCATTCGGTTTCCTCTGGAAAAACCGTTTGCCAGCGACCGTCGAGGGTGCATAGGTTCGATAGTTTGGGAATTCTCCGTACACACTTGGAAGTTCCGCCATGATTGTCGACGACCTGAAGCGAGCATGGGAAGGTGAACGCCTCGTTGTTTCTGGAAGGCTCACCTGGGAGAACAGCAACCGAAAAGCGACCCGCCTCCGATTCGAATTTGAACCGACCGTCGCCGACGATGTGGAGTGCAATCCCAATGCGTTTCTCGCTGCGACTGCCGCTCCTGCGATGTACTACGGCGAAAAACGATTGCTGATCGAAGGGAAAATCTGCCCGGTCCTGGTCGATAATCTGCTCACCGTTCTCACGCAGTTCCGCGAGTGGTACGACAAGAAGCGTACTTTTCCGGCCATCGAGTCGACCGACGGAGTCCAGACGCGCGTGCCGCGAAGCCCGCGCCGCGCAGCCCAGTTCTTCTCCGGTGGAATCGATGCACTTACAACGCTCCGCCGCAACCGGCTGCATTATCCGGCCGATCATCCGCTCTCGATTCGCGACTGCATCAACGTCTTCGGAATGCATCTCGACGACTACACGGTCGAGACGGAGGAGCCGAATCCCGCGCGCGTCGCGATGTGGGATTACAACCTCAAGCAGATTCGCCGCATCGCCGAGGCCGCCGACGTCGAGTTCTATCAGATCCGGACCAATGTCCTCGGAGTTTTTGACAAGCCAAGTTTCTTCATTGGCGAATATCTTTCCTCGGTGATGCTCAGCTTGTCGCATCTTCTGACGCGGCGAATCAGCGACGTGTTTCTTGCATCGTCCGATTATCTCGGCGATTTCGCGCCCTGCGCCTCGCATCCCCTCATCGACCCCTATTACGGCAGCTCCGACATCCAGGTTTATCATGACGGCTCACGGCTGACGCGGCTTGAGAAAGTCCGCCTGATCTCCGATTGGCCGGCGGCCCGTTCGATGATTAACGTCTGCTCGAGCTGGGAAGTGCCCGAAGACGGAATGAACTGCGGCCATTGCGCCAAATGCGTGCGGACAATGACCGAGCTGCTCGTTTGTGGCAAGCTGCACGAGTCTCCCACGTTTCACGACAACGACGTCGATCCGGCCGTCTTCAAGAAGTTTGCGCTTCGTTCCGCGCACGAGGTTGCCTACCTCGTCGAGTGCATCGAGCCGCTGCGCGCAATGGGGCGTGAAGATCTGATCAAGGCCATTGAGGAGCGTTTCCACGACTATGAAATGTGGCTGCGCCGCAGAAGCGGACGGGGTCTCAAACAGAAACTCAAGCAGATCGACGAGCACCTGTTCGGCGGACTGGTCCGTGAACGCTGGCAAGCCTTCCGCGGCATCGACCCCCTGCAGTCCGACCGCCTCGCCCAGCGAGCCGCACTGAGCGAAGCGAAGAGGAACAGTTAACAGCTCCGCTCAGCCGACCGCCGGGGTGACGTCGACCGAGATGTACATCCGGTGTTCGCCGCCGCCGAGGAAGACCCCTTTGATCGGGCAGACGTCGCTGTAGTCGCGACCCCAGGCGAGAGTGATGTGCCGGTCCTCGGGCATCTGCTTGTTCGTAGGATCGAAGTCGACCCAGTCATGCCCCGGGCAATAGACGGAGACCCAGGCGTGCGACGCGTCAGACCCGACGAGCTTCGGCTGCCCCGGCGGAGGATCGGTGAGGAGGTAACCGCTGACGTACCTCGCGGCGAGTCCGAGCGAACGGAGGCAGGTGATCTGCAAGTGTGCGAAGTCCTGACAGACGCCGCGTCCCTTTCGAAAAAGCTCCTCAGTCGGCGTGTTGACGCAGGTGGCTGCGGGATCGTATTTGAAATCTTTGTAGATCCGCTTCGTGAGATCCATCGCCGCTTCCAGCAGCGGCCGACCGGCGGGAAACGAGACCCGCGCGTAGTCGGTCGCTTCCGGAATCATGCGGATGAGTGGGGATTCGAAGGTGAACTGCGCTGCTCGGAACAAGGACTCGTCGAGCAGCGTCGCGATCGCGTCGCGTGCCTCTTCCCACGCCGGAGTTTCGATGGCGGAAACGAGGGCCGGCGGCGTGACGTCGACGATGCTCTCGGCGGTGACCGTCAGCTCGTCGTGCGGAACCTCGACCGAAAAGTACGTGGCCGCGTTGCCGAAGTAATCGGTCCATGAGCGTATCGCCGCGGGCTCCGGCTGCACGGTCACTGTCGTCATCTCGCATTTCTGACGAGCGAACGCGCGCGGCGTGAGATGCGCCTGATTCTCGCAGAGCGAGACGGGATCGTCGTAGGAATAGCCGGTAATGTGCCGCACCGCGTACTTCATGGTGGGACTTCTCCGCGGAGTCCGTAACCGAAACCGAGCTGATGCGACGGGCCGGTGTGCGTGAGATACCTTTGAGTCAGTGCATCCGAAAGCTTGCGGAGATGCGCACTCAAGTTGTCGACAAAATCCTCGAGCGACCGACGACGCCCGTGCTCGTCGGGTTCGCAGTAGGCGTCGACGTCGCAGAGGCGGAGGATCGCCTGCGCGGCAAGAACAATGCGAGGTTCGGCCCGCTGCTCTGCCTCGGTTGTTTCACCTGGAAGATGACGGACGTGATCCGCCAGCGCCGCCAGCTGGAAGCCGACCGCGCGCGGGTTGCTTTCATCGACCAGAATCAGGTCGAGCACCGGTGCAAGCTGCAGGCTCGTCTGATAACGGTAACGGTAAGTCATGGTGCTGTCGGCGATTTCGAGCTTCGCTTCCAGCAGCCAGACGAGATCCTCATGCACTTCGCCGAACATTCGCTTGATCAGCTGCAGCGTCTGGTGAGCGCGTTCAATGCGCCGACCCATATCG
>JBFWWA010000218.1:0-7609 GCA_050246455.1 Planctomycetaceae bacterium | reverse complement strand
CTCTTCCGATCTGATATTGCCCTGCGGCCGATGGCCGGCATGCGCCGAGTTGCGGTCATTGACGACGCGGATTACCTGAATGCGGAAAGTGCCAACGCGTTCCTGAAAACATTGGAGGAGCCGCCGCCGGGCTCGGTGCTGATTCTGATTGCCACGAACATCGACGCGCAGCTGCCGACGATCCGTTCGCGCTGTCAGCCGGTTCGTTTCGGACCGCTCCCGGTCGCCGATGTTGCGGCATTGCTCCTCGAACAGGAACTTGCGCCGAGCCGTGAGGAAGCGGAGTCGGCCGCGCAGCTATCGGACGGAAGCCTCACGAATGCGGTACGGCTACTCGATCCGAAACTGCGAACGTTGCGGGAGGTCGTGTACCAGGGTCTCGCATCGGAGCCGTACCGGGGGGCCGATCTGGCCGCGAGGGTGCTCGCCGCTCTGGAAGAGATCGGCGGCGATGCGCCGGAACAACGGCAACTTGCAGTCTGGGTCGTGCGGTTCGTCGCGGAGTTTTTCGATTCGGCTCTCCGCACCCTCGTCGATGCGGAACAGAAGGGACAACGCGCGAACATCCGTTCGCTCGCCAGCCGGATGGAACTCGACCCGGAACTTCCACTCGAAGTTCTTGCGGACCTGGTCGATCGCGCGGCAGAGACCGAGGAGCAGATTGCAGCCTTCACGTCGGTTCCGCAATGCCTGGAAGGTCTGTTCCTCGCCGTGGGCCAGCTTCTCCGGTCCGCTACCACGAAATGATCGGCAGGGTGGGCTGTGCCCACCAGCTGGTATGATTCTCGGAGCGAGACCATTGCGAAGGACTGGTGGGCACAACCCACCCGACAACTGAACCATCATCAAACGCGTAGCAGTTCGCCGCGATACCTGTTTATAATGCAGTTGCTCGAACTGGCTTTTAATGCTTCAAGAGACATGGCACCGCCGACACGGATCGCGACGTTATGCATGATCGATACGTGGTACGTTATGGACTGACGCGCATCGTCGGGGAATTCTCGACGAAAGCACCGCAGAATATTCCGCGCAGCGCATCGGTCATCATCCGGAGCGATCGGGGCGTCGAATGGGGTGAGGTCCTCTGCCCCGCCACCGACCAGACCCGCACGTATCTTGGACTGAAGGACTCCTCCGGCCGGATCCTCCGATCGGCTACTGAAGAAGACGACCGGAAGCGGGACGAAATCCGCCGAACCGAGCGGGCGGAATTTGATGGCTGCAAGGATGCCATCCAGGATCATCGCCTCCTGATGCAGCTGGTCGACGTTGAGCATCTCTTCGGGGGCGAGCGTCTCATCTTCTATTACCTCGCGGAACAGCGGGTCGACTTCCGCGATCTTGTCAAAGTCCTCGCGAAGCAATTCCACACGCGGATCGAGATGCGGCAGATCGGCGTGCGGGATGAAGCCAAGCTATTGGCGGATTACGGTGACTGCGGCAAGCCGACCTGCTGCAACACCCATCTTCGCGAGATGCCGCCGGTTTCCATGAAGATGGCGAAGCTGCAAAAGGCGACGCTCGACCCCGCGAAGATCTCGGGGCGGTGCGGCCGGCTCAAATGCTGCCTCCGTTACGAATACGACACCTACGAGGAATACCGCCGCGAGCTCCCCCGCGTCGGCGCGATGGTCGTCACCAAACATGGCCAGGGAAAGGTCATCGGCCAGGAGATCCTCGCCCGGAAGGTCGTCGTTCTGTATGAGGGGCACCGCCAGCTTCTCACGGAAGAAGGCGACATTCTGACCGTCGTCAAGAGTTCGTCCGGAAAGGGACCGGCCGATACCGAACAGGACGGCCCCTCCCCCGAACGGAACTGATCAGCAGGTGGCGATCGGTTCCTTGGGACGGAAGGCCCCCCTCGAGGCCTGCCAAAATCCCTTACACCCGACCGGGGTGTTTGGTTATACTCAGGGCTCGGAACTGCGCGACCGGTTGAAACATGGATCGTCTCCAATCGGTATTACAAAAGAGGTCGCGGCACGCAATTCCGCAGAAAGAAGGGGGGTCGATGAGCACCAGTACTCGAACTCGCAGCGCCAAAGTCTCTGCGCGGTATGATGCCCGGGCTTATGAATTCGTGTTCCAGGCGCTCCGAATCGCACAGCAAGGACTCGGCCGTACCGAGTCAGCCGATTCCGAACCGGAAGACGCACACGTTACCGGACCGGAACTTCTCGAGGGCATTCGGGCCCTCGGCATTACGCAGTTTGGATTGATGACGTCGACTGTTTTCCGTCACTGGGGCGTGCGAACCACTGACGACTTCGGTCGAATCGTGTTCGAGCTCATCGAAACCGGCAAGATGAAGAAGACCGAGCGAGACCAGCTCAGCGACTTCGTCGGTGTTTACGACTTCGAAGACGTCTTCGATCGCAACTACCGCCTCGATACTCGAAACGCGTTCCGCAACTGATCGCATCGACCTCCCGGCACGAGAACCTCGGGAGCAATGTCTGGTCGGTCTGTTCTGCGGAGGGCGGGCAACACCCGGCCATCGCCACCGTCCGTGATCACAGGAAGGCGAAGCTGTTGTCGAGTCCCGGACCAAAATCCCCTCCCGGCAGCCGCTCGAATGCCGACTCCGCCGATTTGGAAATCGGCAAACGTCCCGGCGCCCCCGGCTGCGAGACGGTTGAGTCCGATTCGACGAGCACCGGCTCCCCCGACAGAACCCAGAGGCTCAAGGAGCAATCGCGCCTCCGCTGGCACATCGCGTTGTCGATTGCGGCGATCTGGATCGTCTCTTTGATTCTGCTGGCGAGCTTCACCGCCAATCCCATCACTCTCAACCGGGACCAGGTTCTGAGGTCCGAAGTTGTCATCACCGGAAAAGTCGACGACCCCCGGCAGATGCTGGTCAAAGTCGAGCGGGTCTGGCGTGGTGAACTCTCCCTAGCCGAAGTCCATATCGAAAACCTTCCCGCTACCGGTGCCCGGGCGGGAGGGAGCTATCTCTTCCCCCTCTCGATCGAGCGAAGCGCCGGTCGAAAGTATCGGGTGACGGAGTCATTGCTCCCGAACGCGGCTCCGCTGATCTATCCGGCCACGTCGGAAAGCGAGGAGCAGCTGACGGGCATCCTCGACCCTCCGCAAAATCCGTAGTCCGGGCAGCGCATCACTGCACGATGCCGTTGAGATCGCCCGACCTGGCACGGACGGTGTCGATCGATGCGGCAGTGAGCACGAGGTTATTCCGGGTGAAGGCGCGTCGAGACCCCGCAGCGACGCGCGACGCACCAAGGCCGTCGCTCGCGTTTCCGCGCCGGCGACGGCTATTTGCGAAGAATTCATGAATGGAAAACCTCGCTGACTTGTGAAGTTTTGTGCATTACCGATATGCGTCCTTGCGAGAGTGACGCGAGTTTGCATCTTCAGGTCGTTGACACATCCAGAGAGCCCTAATACGATGAATTGAGGCGGGCCGATCCTCCGCAAGTTTTCATATTCGACCGATCTTGGTGTGAAGTTATTCCTGCCGGGCATCCTCATACGCTTCGGCCTCTGACGTAGCCGAAGCTTCTCGGAGATTGATCGGACTTTGACGGTAATCGGTTCAGTCGGCACCTGACGCATCGGGAAGCGCTCCCGAATCGGGTTCGCCGGCGCATCGGTATTGGCACGCCTCGTCATGCCCGCGGAAAACACGGCTCCGCCAATTGAACGCAATCGGAAGCCCGTCCTCGCTGTCACGCGTTATGAACGCGTTTCATCGTCGATGATGGCAGTCGTCCTCTCTCTTTCGTTCGGCGTGGTGTTCCTTTTTACGGTCTGGCTGACAAACCGACCGGAGAAAGCGCAGAGCGAGGCGGCAATCGAGGTGGTAGAGCTCTCCGGCGGCGTTGAAGACGGAGCCCCGGACGAAACCCTCAATATCGAGTCGCCCGCCGAGGAGTCGGCCGACGCGTCAGTCCCGGATATTCCGTCGGAGGAACGGGAAGTCGCTGAAGCGATCGACGCGATCATTGAACTTTCCGACGACGCGTCCATGCAGCTGCCGCAGCAGTTTGAATTCGCAGCCCAGAACACCGGCAAAGAAGGGAGCGCGACCGGTACCGGACGCCGGGCCCTTGGCCTCGGACCCGGGCAAGGAGGGATGCCGCGACACCAGCGCTGGTTTGTTCGCTTCCCCGATCGAGGAACGCTCAACGAATACGCAGCGGTCCTCGACCACTTCGGCATCGAACTCGGACTGCTGGTCAGTACCGGCGAACTCGCTTATGTGTCGAACCTCAGTTCGCCCAATCCGACGGTACGACGAGCCGCCTCCGGAAAAGGAGAGAATCGCCTCTACTTCACCTGGCAAGGGGGGCAGAGACGGGGCGCCGATCTCCAGCTGCTGCAGAAGGCCGGACTGCAGGCTGACGGCGGCGTGATCTTCCATTTCTACCCGGCGGAGACGGAGAAGATGCTCGCCGAAGCGGAGGTCAAGTACCGCAATCGACCGGTCAAAGACATTCGCCGCACTTATTTCACCGTGTCATCGTCCCGAGAAGGACACACATTCGAAGTTGCCAATCAGGCGTACTACTGAACATTCACAGTTCCGATCCTCGCAGGCTTGAGAACCATCCATGAGTTATTCGGAAATCATCAACACATTCGGCAACTCGGTCTATTTCGTACAGGGGCTCATTGCCGTTTATGGTGCGTTCCTGGTCATCCTGATGCTCCGCCGCATCTCGCGGAAGCGATTCGCGAACGCTGCATCGGCCACGCAGTTTCTCGATGAAATCCGCGACCGGCTCAACGAGCGGAACGTCGACGGCATCATCGAACTCTGCGATTCGCCGGCTTACTGGAGCAAAGCGGTCCCGCAGCTGATTCTCATCGCATTGCAGAACCCGCACCTGAGCATGGCGAAGCTGCGGCGTCTGCTCGGCGAGACCTTCGAACGGGAAGTTCTGGCGGAATTCGAGTTTCAGACGTCGTGGATTGCAACCGTCGTCAAAAGTGCGCCGATGCTCGGCCTGCTCGGCACCGTTCTGGGCATGATCGCCGCATTCGAGAAGATCGCGAATGTCCAGCAGACCGGTACCGACCCGAGCATGCTCGCCGGGGACATCAGCTATGCGCTGATCACGACCGCGGTCGGGCTGATCATCGCCATTCCTCTGGTCCTTGCGGGAAATATGCTGCACGTCCGAATCGGGAAGCTGCAGGACTCGGTCCAGCAGTACCTCGGACAGTTTCTGGAAATCTACGAGAATTCTCCGGTGCGCGCGAATCAGGTGGTGTCATGACCCGCCGCTCGCTCTTTGCCAACGGCTCGGCGGACGAGGCGTGTGGCTTGAAGCGGCGCAAGTCGCCGGAAGCCGACCTCGACATTACGCCCATGATCGATTGCGTCTTCCTGCTGCTCATTTTCTTCATGGTCTCATCGACGATGCGCGGCAATGTCGACGATAACGTTCCCGCCGCTGAACACGGCCTGGGGGTCGATTCGCGCGGAACATCCGAGATTCGGGTTCTGCAGAGCGAGCCCAATCCGCGCATCGTGCTGACCAATCGCGAAAGCACGATCGAGGAAGTGACCGGATTCGTCGAAGAAGCCAGACAGCGCGGTCTGAATCTCGTGGTCATCAAGGCGGACCGGGAGGTTCCGCACGGATTCGTACAGCAAGTCGCCAAAGCGGTGGTTGCGGTTGAGGGCGTCAAGTTCTCAATCGGCGTTCAAGACAAGAAGAAACGTCCCTGACGCGGTCGTCAGTTCGAGTCACCCGATGCCGATTCAATATCGATGCCCCCAATGCCGGAAGCTCTTGAGCATCGGCACGCGCATGGCAGGCCACCAGCTCGACTGCCCGGCCTGCGGGGCGCCGCATGTTGTACCGGCACCACAGACCCCGACGGAACCGTCGACTTCAGAGACCGAAGCTGCTGCGATCGAGCCGGACGGTGCACCGTGGAATGCTTCGGCCACCCTGCCGGCCGAACCTGTGAAACCGTTCCCGTCGGCGCGGCCGACTTCAGAAGATGACGATGAGGAGGATGAACTCGAGCTTCGGAGATTCGACCGGGAATCGGACGAGATGGATCTGACCCCGATGGTCGACTGCGTCTTTCTCCTCCTGATATTCTTCATGATCACCGCGTCGTTCACCATACAGAAAACAATCGAAGTTCCCCCGCCGGATCCGGATAAACGCGGGGCGACGCAATCGCTTCAGAAACTCGACGACCTGCAAAGCACG
Source organism: Planctomycetaceae bacterium (assembly GCA_050246455.1). Lineage (GTDB taxonomy): Bacteria > Planctomycetota > Planctomycetia > Planctomycetales > Planctomycetaceae > CAZVJA01. The sequence continues at coordinate 1,412 of JBFWWA010000218.1, read as the reverse complement.
TCGGTTGTCGTGAGCATCGACGAGCGCAACGCAATTGCCATTGACGATGTGCCGCTGGCGAATCCCGACGGCCTCGCCGACGCACTGCGCGATCGGATGACTCAGGATCAGAAAAACGAGCTCGTCATCGAAGCTCATGCCAGCGCGTTTCACGAAACAGTCATTGCCGTCGTGGATGCCGCCAATGAGGTGCAGTTTCAGAAGATTCGGCTCGCAACGACTCCCGGAACCGATACCGACTGACCACTGATTCCCGGAAATGAGCAAATTCAGGAACGATCATCCTCAAGATTGAATGCCAATGGCCAATCTCGAAATCCGATATCCGTCGCAACCCCCCGAGAAGCGCAAGCTCTCGAAGGATCAACCGCTCCTCATCGGCCGCAGCCTGACGAGCGATGTGCAGATTGATGACGAGTCGGTTGCGCCGATGCATTGCCGCATCAGTTGGAATCGCGATGCGTATGAAGTGAGCGCCGGCAGTACGGACGGTGTGGATTTGAACGGGACGCTGGTCCGCCGGTCCCTGCTCCGCCCGGGCGACCTGCTGCGCATCGGCCCGGTCGATATTCAGTTTCACAGCGGCGATAAAGCTCCTTCGAGTCGCGAGCCGAAATCGGAGCCCCCCGGCACAAGTATCGAACTGAAGCCGGTGTCGATGGATGACGTTCCGTCGTCCATGCGCCGCGCGCGGGAATCGAAGTGGACTCCCGAAGTTCCGGTCAAGCCTCTGAGTCCACCACCGAATCTTTCCCAGGTGTTCGATGATTCGGGTCCGATTCAACTGGCCAAAGGTGCGACGCAAGACTCGAAGAGCTCAAAGCGCGAGAAGCCGGCCAGCGACTCGCAGAAGCGTGCGGAACCGACAGAGGGAGAAAACGCCCCACTCGACGACGACGCACATGCGGGGATCGTCATTTCGCGAACCCGGTCGAGCGAAGAGGAGTACGTCGAGCCGGCCGAACCTCGGCAGCCACGCGAGTCAATCGCCGAGAAACTGAAGAAGCACCGCGTCCAGGCACGCCCCGGCGAAGAGGACACCCTTCGATCTCCCTTCGTTCTGGGACTCAGCGGCTCCGCACTCGCGCTGCTGCTGATCGGCACGGTGTTCTACCTCGTCATCGGGCGCGAGTCCGCTCAGCGCGCATTCGACGCCGGCTACAACGAATACCAGCAGTCGAAGTTCACGCAGGCGATTGAACTGTTCGAGAAATTCCTCGCGACGCACCCGCGTCACGATCTCGCGCCGCACGCACGCGAACTTTTGTGGCAGTCTCGAGTCGAGAAGGAAATCTCCGGCGGGGCGCCGAACTGGAAACTCGGCCATCAGGGGCTCCTGGACGCCATTCAGGCCAATCGCGACCTCGAGCATTCGGACGACCGGATTCTTGCTTATCGCACGTTTGCGGAAC
>JBFWWA010000217.1:0-7612 GCA_050246455.1 Planctomycetaceae bacterium | reverse complement strand
TGGAGAGTCCCGACGCGGTCTTCCTTGCCTGGAAAGAATTCGCGGCTCTTCCCGAGAATGAGTTTGCGGCGAAGGCAGTGGACGTCGTCAACAAGCTCAAAGCGTTGCCGACGGCGGCCGACGCACCGGGACGCATCAACCCGGTTGTGCAGAAAGCCTTCGTCACGCAGAGACCGAAATCGATGAAGGATGTGGCAACGAAGTACGGCTTCCTGCTGAAGTCAGCTGAAAACCGCTGGAAGAAGCTGCCCAGGCCGGCCGATAAGCCGCCCACCGCGCTTCCCGAGCCGGAATGGGAAGAATTGCGGCAGGTTCTCTATCGCAAGGAGAGCCCGAGCATTGTTTCGGCTGGCGATATGAAGCGGCTGATCGACCGCGCCGCCCGGCAGGAACTGACGAAACGGCAAAACGCGATCGAGAAGCTGAAAGCGAACTCGCCCGCCGCGCCGCCGCGCGGCATGGTGATGAACGATTCGCCGCAGGCGGTCGATCCTGTGGTGTTTATTCGAGGGAATGCGGGGCGGCCGGGGAACAAGGTTCCGCGCCGTTTCCCTCAGGCCGTCGGCGATTTCGGCACAAAGCCGTTTGCAAAAGGGAGCGGCCGGCTGGAACTCGCGCAGGCGATCGCCAGTCCGCAGAATCCGCTCACCGCGCGTGTCATTGTGAATCGTGTCTGGATGCATCACTTCGGTGCGGGAATCGTGCGCACGGCGAGCGATTTCGGCGTCCGCGGCACTCCGCCGTCGCATCCGGAACTGCTCGACTACCTTGCATCGTGGTTTATGCGCGAAGGGTGGTCGATCAAGAAGCTGCACAAGCAGATTTTACTGTCGTCGGCATACCAGCAGGCGAGCGCCGTTACGAAAGAGGGATTCGCGAAAGATCCGGAGAACAAGTTGTTATGGCGGATGAATCCGACCCGTCTCGAGTTTGAACCGATGCGCGATTCCTGGCTCGCCGCCGCGGGAAATCTCGATCCCACGGCCGGCGGTCGCGGCTTTGAGATTCTGGCGGAGACCGAGAAGAGCCGACGGTCCGTTTATGCATTCATCGATCGTCAGGATCTTCCGCAACTCTTCCGCACGTTCGACTTCGCGAGCCCCGACGTCAGCACGGCGCAGCGGGCACAGACGACGATTCCTCAGCAGGCACTCTTCGGGATGAACTCGCCGTTCCTGGTCGCGCAGGCGCGGTCGCTCGCGAAATCGACGGTCACGAACGACGCGAAAGAGCGGATCACATCGCTCTACCGTAAGGCTTTATCGCGCGATCCGCTTCCTGCGGAACTCGACACGGCTATGGCATTCGTTCAAGGATCGACCGGCAGCGAGCCTGCGGACGATGTCGCCAGCGCCTGGCAGTATGGTTATGGTTCCATTGATGTCACAGCGAAGAAACTCACCGAGTTTCATCCGCTGCCGCAGTTTGTCGATGCACGCTGGGGGGGCGCGAAGCTTCCGGATGAAAAAGTCGGCTGGGTTCATCTCACTGCCAACGGCGGACATCCCGGCGATGCGCAGCACGCGGCGGTCCGTCGCTGGGTGGCGCCGATGAGCGGCGTCGTGGAGATTCGCGGCACGCTCGGGCATCCTGCCGACAAGGGGGACGGAGTGCGCGGCTGGATCATATCGAGCCGACAGGGAACGCTCGGCCAATGGTCGGTCAAGCATGGGAACCAGGAGACTTCGCTCGACAGTGTGGCGGTTGAATCGGGTGAAACGATCGATTTCGTCGTTGACTGCCTGACTTCGCAGGACTTCGACGGTTTCGGCTGGGCGCCGGTCATCAAAACGAAACAGACGGCCGGTTCGCCCGCGAGCATCGCACAGGTCTGGCATTCGACAAACGATTTCAGCGGCCCGGCGCCGGCGATGCTCGACCCGTGGGAGCAGCTCGCGCAGACGCTGCTGCTTTCCAACGAGTTTGTGTTTGTGGATTAGGAGTCAGGAGAGAGGACTCTGGGGTCAGAAAAAATGACCCAAGCCGACGACTTGCCGTCGGTTCTTGGATGCTGGTTTCGCGGATGCGATGAACGAGGTGATTGCGATGCAGGATTCGTTTTTGAAGAACCTCGCCGGTAGGACCGACGGCCTGTTCTGCACACGGCGCGAGATGCTCGTGCAGTCGGGCCTCGGAATGGGGATGTTCGGGCTCGCGTCGCTCCTCGGTGAATCGCAAGCGGTCGCCTCCGGTTTCGAGAACCCGCTCACGTCGAAGTCGCCGCATTTCCCGGCGAAGGCGAAGCACATCATCCACATTTTCCTGAACGGCGGGCCGTCGCATATCGACACGTTCGATCCGAAGCCGTCGCTCGAAAAGTACGCCGGGAAGGCGCTGCCGACCGAAAATCTGCGGACCGAGCGAAAGACCGGCGCGGCGTTTCCGTCACCGTTCAAGTTCAAAAAGTACGGTCAGAGCGGGATTGAAATCAGCGAGCTCTTTTCGCACGTCGGTGAACATGCCGACGATCTTTGCGTCATCCGCTCGATGCATGCCGACGTGCCGAACCACGAGCCGTCGCTGATGCTGATGAACTGCGGCGATTCGACCCTGCCGCGGCCGAGCGTCGGTTCATGGCTGACTTACGGACTGGGGACCGATAACCAGAATCTCCCCGCGTTCGTCGTACTCTGTCCCCGCGGCTATCCGATCAAAGATACCGAGAACTGGCAGGCGGCGTTTCTGCCCGGCAGTTTCCAGGGGACGTATGTCGATACGCAGTTCGCACAGGTCGACAAGCTCATCGCGAATATCCGGAACCGGACGGTGACCTCGAAGCAGCAGCGCCGCCAGCTGGATCTCCTTCAGGAGATGAACAAGCAGCATGCCGAGCGCCGCCAGAACGAAAGCGCGCTGCAGTCGCGCATCCATTCCTTCGAGCTCGCCTACCGGATGCAGATGGAAGCAACCGACGCGTTCGACGTCCAGCGCGAGCCGAAACACGTGCAGGAAGCCTACGGCACGAACACCGAAGCCAGGCAGCTCCTCATTGCACGCCGCCTGGTTGAGCGCGGCGTCCGTTACGTGCAGGTCTGGCATGGACAGGGACAACCGTGGGACAGCCACGACGACCTGAAGGAACGGCACGCGGCGCTCGCGGGAGATATCTCAAAGGGAATCGGCGCGCTCCTGACCGATCTCAAACAGCGCAGCCTGCTCGATGAAACATTGGTGTTGTGGGGGGGCGAATTCGGCCGCACCCCGACGGTCGAGCTTCCGCAGAAGGGAGCGAACGCCGGCAAAATCAACGGCCGCGACCATAATCATTACGGCTTCACGACGTGGCTCGCCGGCGGCGGCGCCAAGGGGGGCTACGTGCATGGCGCGACCGACGAGTTCGGTTTCCAGGCGGTCGAAAAGGAAGTCCACGTCCACGACCTGCACGCCACGATGCTGCACCTGATGGGACTCGATCACACGAAGCTGACATACCGCTTCGCAGGCCGCGACTTCCGCCTCACCGACGTGCACGGCAACGTGGTCAAGGAATTGATTGCGTAGGTCCAGTTCCGCCGGCCCTACTCGAATGCCAGAACAGTAGGGCGCGTTGAAACGCACCAACTCGTATCCGAAGTAGGTGCGTCGCGATGCACCCTACAACCTACTCCGCTATACTTTGCGCAAGGAATCTCGATCTCGGATTTGGCCGGGCACCGGAGGCGAAACGATGAGGCGTCCACCCATTCCCGTCCAAAGGACATCAAACTTGTATTGGAATGCGTGAATCTCCACGACGGAGACGGTCACCTTACTATTGGGTAGCGAGAGCACGTCGCCGACGAGGAGATTCCCTTCGTTGACGATGCCGTCGATTGCAAATCCTTCCGAACAATACGATGCATTGTGGACGATGAACTCGGCTGTCGCACTCGCATTCTTGGGCCGGCTTACCTCGACATACTTCAAAGGCGTCTCCACTTTGAGTGGCGTAGTCGCCAGATGGGAACGGATTTCCAACTTCTTCCAGAAGCCGATGACGGCGAGCGTCCATGCCACGATCAGCATCAGCGCGCCGAGGACGTGCGTCACTTTCATCAGCGCATCCTGCCAGGGCTCTCCACCGGTCGCACCGGCTTGTGCGGCGGCGATCGGCAGAACCTTCGACGCACCCCACCACGAGTTCGCGACTTCTGAGAGGGTGAGGCCCCACGTGCAGAAGACGGAAATCAGCATCACGACGATTGAGCGCGCACCGACGCGATTGGGCACGGCAATCAGCAGCACGCCCAGAATTACGTAGACCAAGCCGTTCAATTCCAGCTGAATATGCGCGGTCAGGGCCAACCGGGGGTACGGCGTGACCGGGATCATGGTCCCCCAGAGAAGCCCGACCAGCACCATGAGCATGCCCTGAATCAGGATCTGACGACGGCCGCGCTCGATGTTCATCCGTTTTCGTCCGTTGGAATTGGAATTGGCTCCGCGCTGCCACACATTGCAGCGAATTGCGGGGCACATGTCCATGAGTGGTTCGGAGCACCGGAGGAATCCCAAACCGCGCGGGAATGTTTTTGACAAACTCGCGCGAGTTGAATAAGGTGGAATAAGACCGGTGGAGATCAGATTCGCGTTCTCTCATTCTTTGATATCGGCGATTCTTGCCGAGTCCACCAGTCAAGTGCTCCTGGGGCGACCTTCCGCATTCGGAGCGTCTGAGTTTCGTTTGCGGTTGAACGATACGCAAAACGCGTAGTCCGTAGAACCGTCGCGTAAGCCCGGACGGGGAGGGTGTTGCCCGAACAGGAGCCTCTTATGTCGACCGACGCGCAAGGTCTCGGCCGCTCCGCAGTTCACGACAGCGATAACGGCTATTCCTATCCCGGAATTCCCGCCACGTGCGACGGCGCCGAAGCCGTCGTGCATGTCGAGGTGCATGTCACGCAGGCCTCCGGGGCGTTCCCCATCACCAGTTCAACGACGATGGGGGGCGGCTACAACGCGGCGGTGATGAACGGCCGTAAGAATCTCTGGGGAGACACCCTGCTGTTCGTCGAGCCGGAGAGCGAGCACTCGGCAGCTTCGTTCTGCGAAGGTTTCGCGGCGGCCGGCGGACGCGTCACGAACTTCACGTCGGGGCAGGGGCTCGTCCTGATGAAGGAAGTTCTCTACACAATTTCCGGCAAACGGTTGCCGATTGTGATGAATATCGGCGCCCGGGCGCTCACCAGCCACTCGCTCAACGTGCACGCAGGCCATGACGACCTGATGAGCGTGGCGGACTGCGGTTGGGGAATGCTCTTCGGCCGCAACGCTCAGGAGGCGGGGGATCTCTGCCTGATCGCGCGGCGCGCGGCGGAGGCGTCGTGTGCGCCGTTCTTCAACGTGCAGGACGGGTTCCTTACGACGCACACTGTCGAGAAGGTCCGGCTGCCCGAGCCCGAATTCATGAAGGAGTATATCGGCAAGCCTGATGAGAAGCTGATCAACCTGATGGATACGGCGAACCCGATGATGTCGGGAACGGTGCAGAATCAGGATTCGTACATGAAAGGAAAGATCGCGCAGCGCTGGTATTACGACCGCGTTGCACCGGCTCTGACCGACGCGTTCGCCGAATTCCACCGCGCGACGGGGCGGAAGTACGATGTGATCGATCCCTATCGCTGCGACGACGCGGAATACGTGATCGTCGGAATGGGATGCTACATGGAGACGGCACGCGTCACGGTCGACTACCTGCGCGAGCGCGGCGTGGCATGCGGATGTCTTACCATCTGCTGTTTCCGACCCTTCCCCGCCCGGCAGATTGTCGATGCGCTCAGGCAGTGTGCGGCGTTCGCGGTGCTCGAGCGAATGGACGATCCTCTCTCGACAACCGGAAACCACCTCACGCGCGAGATCAAAGCCGCCTTCTGCGATGCCATCACCGGGCAGAACGGCCAGGAAGAAATTGGACGCGTGCCGAAGATCTATTCCGGTTCGGCGGGGCTCGGCAGCCGCGACGTCCGACCAGGCGATCTCATCGCCGTTGTTGAAAACATGATCGATGACGGGGCCGACTACTTCTGCATCGGCATCGATCATCCGCTGGCGCTGAAGGTCAGCCAGGATCCCGATCTGCGCGACAAGGGAACGTTCTCGATGCGCGGACATTCGGTCGGCGGTTTCGGCTCGGTGACGACGAACAAAGTCATCGCGACGATCGCCGGCGATGTCTTCGAAAAGGACGTGCAGGCGTATCCGAAGTACGGTTCCGAGAAAAAGGGTCTGCCGACGACCTATTACCTGACGATCGCCGAAAGGCACGTCTGCCTGCACAGCGAACTCGAGCATGTCAATCTCGTCGTTCTGAACGACACGACCGCTCTGTTCAGCGGGAATCCGCTGGCGGGGCTTGTCGATGGCGGGGCGATCGTGATGCAGTCGTCGTTTGATGATCCGGCCGCGGTCTGGGAGCGGATTCCCGATCGGCACAAAGCATTCATCCGCAAAAAGAATCTGCACGTTTACTTCGCGGACATGGTGCAGATTGCACGCGAGGTCGCAACGGTCGCCGATCTGCAGATGCGCATGCAGGGAATTGTGCTCCTGGGTGCGTTCCTGAAGCTGACGCCGTACGTCCGCGACAGCGGCATGACCGACGATGAACTCTACGCCGGCGTTGAGAAGGCACTCCGAAAATACTTCGGCAAGCGGGGGGAGCAAGTCGTCGCCGACAACCTGATGTGCGTCCGCCGCGGCTATGGAGAGCTGCGGGAAGTTTCGCAAGACCTCATTCACGCGACGGCGGGTTCTCCCGCGTCGTTGGAGGCGTAATTCATGGCCATCGATACCGTCCATCCTTCGTCGAACGAAGCGAGCGAACGAGATCCCTTCAATAACAGCAGCTACGGGACGCTCGTCGACTCCGACTATCGATATGTCAGCCTGCCGATCCTCAACGTCAACGACTTCAACGATCGCGTCATCCGCGGTTACGAAGAGGGGACGGCCGAGAAAGGGCTGCCCGCCGATGTCGCGCTCGCCCGGTCGCTTGTTCCGGCGGGGACGGCGACGCTGCGCGATTTCAGTTACATCGCGCCCGACATCCCGAAGTACAAAGCCGGCAACTGCACCGGCTGCATGGACTGCGTCACGCTCTGTCCCGATACGGCGATCCTCGGAAAGGTTCTGAGCGAAAGCGAGTTTGAGAAGAAGCTCGCAGCCATTCCCGACGAAAGCGATCGGCAGATGTTCCGGCTGCAGTGGGCGAAGACGCGCAAGTATTACGAGGGCCCCGCGAAGAAAGTCGGCGAAGGAGGGGTCTTCGCGATCATCATCGACCCGAGCAAATGCAAGGGGTGCGCCGAGTGCGTCACCGTCTGCGATGACGACGCCCTCGAAATGATCCCGAAGACCGAAGAAGTAATGACCGAGACGCGAAAGGGGCACCGATTCTTCAAGCAGTTCGGCCCCTCCGACAGCCGCTACGTCAACGACAATCTCCTCGTCGACATGATGCTCAAGGAGCCATCGCACGTTTATGTCGGCGGCGCCGGGAGCTGCGCCGGATGCGGCGAGGGAACGGCCCTTCGCATGCTTTGCGCTGCAACCGGTGCGAAATACGGGAACGATTGGGGAATCGTCGCGGCGACCGGCTGCAATACGGTCTATACATCGACATACCCGTACA